>CAIOZW010000200.1 GCA_903862855.1 uncultured Acidobacteriota bacterium | reverse complement strand
TTCGGCTGAAATTGCTCAAGATCGGTGCCCAGGTGCAGGTTACCGTTCGACGAGTATTGGTGCGTTTGGCAAGCAGCTATCCATATCAGGAGTTGTTTCTCACAATTTATGAGAAGCTGCGTGTAATGGAACCGTTACGGTTTTGAAAAGTGTTGTTTCAGTCGGATGGTTAGTAATGGATCGAAGCAGCAAGAATCGGTTTTTGCCGGGGTAGGAGCAGGTGTAGGCAAAATCAGGCATACACTAAAGTCTGGTCAAAGTTATATCTGAAATCGCCACCCTAAAAAGGGCCAGCATCCCGAAATCTTCTTCAAGAAGCTTGATTCAGGGATGCTGAGAGTGAAATTCCATCTCATATGGTGCTCTGAGAGATGCTGATGAGAAATGCGGGCTAATCCCTTCATTCTTCCAGATTGAAGCGACGATCGCTCCGAGTTTTATCTCGGTGACCGGTCTGGTCTTTTCATTTTCCTTGTCATTCCTGCAAAAAGTGGGCTCATCTCTCGGCGGACACGAAGAGCGCAGATCTCTCGCCTTTTTGTCCGATGCCAGAGGTGCGCGTCTCTTAAGATGCAGGGGAGGACGGAAATTGCCCGGCCATTTTGAAGATCCCTTCAAGATAGTGTCCATTGAATTAGGTGGATGAAAATCCACCACTGACTGGTTGATTTTCACCCACAGGGCAACTACTCTATTTCTATGTATAAGCGATCCATGCGATCCCAACTTCTTGCCGCCCTTGAGGACACCCCCGTAGTCTTTCTCAACGGGGCACGGCAGACTGGCAAAAGTACTCTGGTAAGGGAGATTGCCAGGAACGAGTACCCTGCTCGTTATATCACCTTCGATGATGCGACGAGTTTATCAGCGGCCCGCCACGATCCAGCTGGATTCCTTGCCGAGCTGAGTGGACCGGTGATCATCGACGAAGTACAGCTGGCTCCGACTATATTTCCAGCGCTCAAACTGTTGGTGGACTGCAATCGGCAGCCCGGAAGATTTCTTCTCACCGGCTCAGCCAATATCCTACTGGCCCCGCATGTCTCAGAATCGCTCGCTGGCAGGATGGAGATCCTGACCCTCTGGCCTCTCTCGCAGGGAGAGATTGAGGGGGTGGATGAGAATCTGATCGATCGCCTGTTTTCGAGGGAGGCTACCCTGCCTCTACACTCAATCAGAAATGCTGGAAGCCGTGCAGATCTGCTTGCTCGCCTGGTTCGCGGCGGGTATCCGGAGGTGGTTGGTCGAAAGACTGAAGAACGGCGGCGTAATTGGTTCAGCGCCTACATCAACACCATTCTCCAACGCGATGTGCGGGAGATGGCAAATATTGAAGGGCTGACCCAGCTGCCCCGTGTCTTAAAATTACTGGCGACCCGGGCCAGTTCCCTGCATAATCTGGCGGACATCTCACGCAGTATCGACATTCCGCAGACTACACTCCGACGTTATCTGACTCTGCTCGAAACAGCTTTCCTTCTTGTGCCGGTCCCAGCCTGGTCATCGAATCTCGGTAAGCGTCTGGTCAAGGCGTCAAAACTTGCGCTGAGTGATACCGGATTATTGAGCTATTTGCTGGGCGCAAATGACGAGAGACTCGCGGAAGACAGTTCCCTGCTTGGGCGGGTGCTCGAAAACTTTGTCGTCATCGAGTTGCGCAAGCTGGCATCGTGGGGAAAAACCCATCCGCATCTCTTTCATTTCCGCACACAAACCAGCGTGGAGGTCGATATCGTCCTCGAAGATGCGGCTGGACGCATAGTTGGAGCAGAAGTCAAAGCGAATGCCTCAGTCAGCAGCAGTGATTTCAAGGGGCTTCGCGCTCTGCAAGAGATCTCAGGAAAACGATTCCAGCGAGGAGTAGTCTTCTATACTGGAACGGAGATCGTAGCGTTTGGAGCCAATCTCTATGCAGTTCCGATCGCGAGCCTCTGGCGGTCGTGGCTTGATGGTGGCGCGGAGGGTTAACGAATAGTACAAATCAGCACCGAGAAGTGTCAGCGATCTTGTAAAACTGAGTAAATCTTGACATCGCCGGTGTCCAATCAAGCGCAGGAAGGGCGATCATATTTTCGCCGTGGACGGGTCATACCAGCAGGAGATCAATCAGGTGGAAAAATGGCGAAATCAAGTGTGGTACCCACCAGGGCACAGGCAGGGACAGGGAGTTGATCAGGCAAGAAGCACCTTCGGAGATGATGGAGGCCGCTCTCAGCGGAGCCTATCATCTTGAACGGTGAAACCAAGGGATCGGGGAAGACCGCATCGTTTCGGCACGCCAACAGG
>CAIOZW010000199.1 GCA_903862855.1 uncultured Acidobacteriota bacterium | reverse complement strand
TTTGATTCGTATTTTACGAGACGAAGTGGTCGTTTACCCTGAATTACTCCCGAGTCAGGCAAAAATTACTGAAAAATTGATGCTTGCGACCGCAACAATTTAAATTTTTGTCCAAAGTCCAGGGGCAGGATCTTAAGATCCTGCCCCTGCACTCGCCCAGGGCAATCGCCTTATCTCTCAGGATCTGCAAGTGCATGTTTTGAAGTGTCCCACGGGGCTGGAACCATCGGCCTTTCCCTGCATGAAGCATGGATGCCATTCTTGGATTACTTCCAATCTACTCACATTTTCACGATCGAGTGAGAGATCACAGAATCCACCACTGTTGAACTACTGGTCAATGGCGGCTCATGCCTCTCCTGTTTGGTCAAGTCTCTTCAAGATGCGATTGCCCTGGCCACTTGCATCAGGGTAGATCTCGCTGGCAATAAGTCGGCAATATGACGGTTGACTGGTGACCCCTTTTTAGCTATGATCTCCGTTCGATTGGGCTACCATTTTGTTCAATCGAATGGGCCGTTAGCTCAGTCGGTAGAGCAACTGGCTTTTAACCAGTGGGTCGTTGGTTCGAGTCCAACACGGCTCATCGTAACAATAGAAAAAGAGAAGGGCGCACGTCACGTGCGCCCTTCTCTTTTTCTGCCAACCAACAACTCCAGTTCACCTTACCGCCCTCCGGTGAGGCCTGACCAGCGCCACCGGTTGAGATGGACTGGCCTCACTTCTCTTCGTCCTCGTCTTCATCATCAGAGAAGCCCTGCTCGACCTCGACAGTGGTAGCTTCACGAATGGAGAGGATTTCACCCTGAAATCTGATTGGCAGACCGGAGAGTGGATGGTTGCCATCAAGAACGATGCGGTCACCGTCGATCTCAAGAACTTCCCAGTAGATTGGATCACCCGTCTCTTCATCCTCGGTCTCGAGAATCATTCCCTCCTCGATGTCAGGGATCTGGAGCTCGGCAAGCGACTCAGCCCGGATGAGATCCTCGGAATGTTCGCCAAAAGCCTCCTCTGGTTGAAGGACGACATCAAAGCGGTGACCGATCCCCTGCCCTTCACAGGCCGCTTCAACAAGGGTAAAGATCTCACCATATCCGCCATGCAGATAAGAGATTCCGTTCTTCTCGTCGTCGATCACCTCACCAGTGCTTGGATCCAATAGCTTGAAACTGATGGTGACTACGGTATTCTTGCGGACGGTCTCGGCACTCATTTTGATCGTACTCCTCAATTCTTTTGGTAGAGTAAATTGATAGCGGTATATTTGTCTCTCTTCACAGAATATACTTAAACGAGAAAGATATGGCCAAAGAGAGTCCCTGTCAATTACCATCGGGTTCAGCGACGAGAATCGTCCGGAACGAGCAGCCCTATGTGCCAATATCCATTGAGACACTTTGCCCAAATAGATTAGTGTACAGGGCGAAGGGAGCAATGTATGGCAATGAGCGATCTCAAACAGTCTGACCAGAACCAATCCGGAGCTGCTCCGGATCCTGAGGTGCGGTCCAAACCTGAACGGCGCAGATTTACCGCCGAGTACAAGCGACGAATCCTCAAGGATGTGACTGCCTGTACGGATCCCGGTCAGATAGGTGCCCTGCTGCGTCGGGAAGGGCTCTATTCGTCCAATCTGACCAAATGGCGAAAGCAACTGGCCTCTGGTGATCCGAACGCACTTGAACCCCGCAAACGTGGTCCAAAAACGGATCCGCTCGCGATTTAAATACGCGGCTCTTCAAAAGCGGATTCAAAAGCTTGAACAAGAGCCGAAGCGGGCCAGAATTGCCATCGACGTCAAAGAAAACTCTGCAACCTGCTCGTACTGCCGACGGCGACAGAGCTGGAGGAGAAATGAATCTGATGCAGGGCATTGACGAACTGATCCCGTATTTTGGAATCAAGGCGTCCTGCACCCTGCT
>CAIOZW010000198.1 GCA_903862855.1 uncultured Acidobacteriota bacterium | reverse complement strand
TTTGCCAGGATCTCCGGTCGCAGCTTCTGCGCCTCATCCATCTCGCGAACGTAGGGTTTGATCTCGGCTTCGGCAAACTCGCGCACACTCGCCGCAAATAACCTCTCCTCGTCGGAGAGGATTGTCAGGGGTTGCATGACTGCTGGTGTCGTATACTCTTGGTTCATCACTTCTCCTTTCAGATGCGGTTGTCGTGTCTGGCCTGAGATTCCAGAAAGGAATCATAACCGATCGAAGGGCGGAAGAGCCATCAGCGGCGGCAAAATGGTTAACAGAAATGGTCCATCCCGCGAGCCTTACCCGCCCGGCAATCTGGACATCCGCCAGACTCTGGTTATACTCTACGCATCAATACTCTCGATCAACTTTTATTCAACAGGAGAATCGACTCATGATCAGCAGAAGAGAATTTGCGCGTCGAACGGCTCTCGGCCTGACCGCGGCGGCCCTCCCCTCGTTCCCGACCATCGCTGCTCCGGCGATCCAGAAGTCCGGGCTGAAGAAAGGGCTCATCATCAATATGCTGCCCAAGGATCTGAGCTATGTCGATCGCTTCAAGCTGGCGATCGATTGTGGATTTGAAGGTGTCGAAGCCAACACGGTCTATGATCAGAAGGAGGCCGAGGCGATCAAGGAGGCTTCGATGAAGACCGGCTTCAGGGTCCACTCGGTCATGAATTCGGATCACTGGAAATTCCCGCTCTCTGATCCCGATCCGGCCACCGTTCAGAAGAGTGTCACCGGAATGGAGACCTCGCTGCGTAACGCAAAGTTGTGGGGCGCGGACACGGTGCTGCTCGTTCCCGCCGTCGTGACTGGCAAGGTGACGATTCCCGTTGCCTGGCAGCGATCGCAGGCGGTCATCAAAAAACTGATTCCCATGGCCAAGGAGCTGGGTGTCGTTATCGCGATCGAGGAGGTCTGGAACAAGTTTCTCCTCACCCCGTATGACCACGTCAAGTACGTCGATGAGTTCAAGAGCCCCTGGGTCAAGGCCTATTTCGATGTCGGCAATATCGTCATGTACGGATATCCGCAGGAATGGATCCGCGTTCTTGGCAAACGGATCGCCAAGTTCCATCTCAAGGATTTCAAGACCGACAACCGTCAGTTTGTTCCATTGCGCGAGGGAAGCATCGATTGGCCAGAGGTCCGCAAGGCGATTGGTGAGATCGGTTATGAGGGGTATATGACCGTCGAGCTGGGCGGTGGTGACGCGAGCTATCTGAAAGAGGTCAGCCGCCGGGTCGACCTGATCATTGCCGGTCAGTAGAGCTGTCAAACAGGACGCGCCTGGCCGGCTGGTCGGGCGCGTGCCATGATCTTCATCCCGCTACCGGATCAGCCGCTCGATCTCTTCGATCAGCTCCGCGTGGATCTCACCCTGATCTGTCCCGATGCCAACATAACGCCGCACCAGTCTGCCCGATTGATCAAGCAAGACAATGGTTGGGACGGCCTCGAGGTTGAAAGACCTGAAGAGGGCCATCCGGGGATCACGCAATACTTCGATCTTCAGGTTCGACTGTTGCAGAAAGGTCTGGAGCTGCGCATTCGAGGCATAATTTCGCTTGCCTGGCTGATCGTCGTCGAGGCTGACCCAGTAGACGGCGACGCGGCGCGATTCGTATCGCGCGGCAACTCTCTGGAGCGAAGCGAGTTCACGGGAGAAGAGCGGGATGGAGGAACTGCCGAAGGCGAGCACGACAACCTTGCCCCGCAGGTTCGACAATGTGACCGGAGGCCCGGAGAGGGTCTGGAGTGGTTCCTGCCAGCCACCGGAGGTGACCAGCAGGAGTGCCACCAAGAGGAGAATCGTTGGCTTCATCATCGACCGCTTCTACTGTGCATCGTAGATGAGCACCTTCGTCCAGAAGGGGGCGCACTCGATGCGAAACTTGTCATGGATTGGATGAACCTGGTAGGCGTCATGGCCTGCTTCATCTTCAAAGACGGTCAGTAGTGCGCAGGAGTATGACCGATCGATGATTGGCCGATCGGTGTTGGCCGGAGTGCCGACGTGGCCAACCTTGACACTTGGAATGGTGAGCAGCGCACGAACCTGCTCCCAGAACTGCTTCGACTCATCTTCAGTCAGATCCGGGCGCAGCCAGAAGAATACGGAGTGGACGAACATGGATTCTGATTCCTTTACTGGGGTTAGGGATTACTTCAGGTTGCGAGGACACGTCGCCCTTCAATTCTGTATCTTCCACTCAGAATGAGGTTGACGGCCTCAGGATAGAGGCGATGCTCGGCGGCGAGAATTCGCGCCGCAAGCCTCTCGACATCGTCATCAGCAAGGACCGGGACAACCGACTGCCTGACGATCGGACCGTGATCGAGCTGGCGGTCGACCAGGTGGACGGTGCAGCCGGTATAACCTACTCCATACTCAAAGGCCTGCCGCTGGGCATCCAGTCCGGTGAAGGCCGGCAGCAGCGAGGGATGTATATTCAGGATCCGGTTCTCGAACTCGCTAATGAACCACGGTGATAAGAGGCGCATATAACCCGCGAGGCAGACAAGGTCGACCCCGCGCCGCTGCAGTTCCTCGGCCATCTGCCGGTCATGCTCCTCACGTGATACTCCACGATGGTCGTGGACAAAGGTCGGGATACCTCGCTCACGGGCAAGTTCGAGCCCGCCCGCCGTGGGTATGTTGCTGATGACCACGGCCACCTCTGTCCCCGGAACCGTGCCATTGGCGACCGCTTCGGCCAGGGCAACCATATTCGAACCCCGACCCGAGATGATGATCCCGAGCCGTTTCACGCGAAACGCACCTTTCCATCACCATCGACGACGTTTCCGATCCGGTAACAGGTCTCTCCAAGACCGGCGAGGTGATTCTCGATCAGACTCTGATTATCGGGGGCAGTAATAATGACCATCCCGATGCCGAGATTGAAGGTCCGCCGCATATCCTCGACCGGGACATTACCGATTCGCTGCATCAGCTGATAGACCGGCAGCACCGGCCAGCTTCCATCCTCGATCATTACGTCGACATTCTCTGGCAGGATCCGTGGGATATTATCGACCAGGCCTCCACCGGTGATGTGGGCCAGACCCTTGATCAGTCCATCGTGATCGATCAGGCCGTCGAGCAGCGGCAGATAGTTCTTGTGCGGCTTGAGCAGTACTGTCGCCACCGACCCGCCAAGTTCCGGAACTTCGCTATCAATCTGATAACCGGCGATATCGAGCAGCAGCTTGCGGGCCAGACTGTATCCATTGGTGTGTAGTCCAAGTGAGGGCAGACCAAGCACGACATCTCCGGCCGTTATTCGCGAACCATTGATGATGCGGTGCCGATCGACTACGCCGACGATAAACCCCGCAATGTCATACTCCCCATCCGGGTAGAACTCCGGCATCTCCGCTGTCTCACCACCCAGCAACGCCAGACCACCCTCACGGCATCCACGGGCCATTCCCTCAATCACCTGCTCGATAATCGCCGGATCGAGCTTGCCAGTTGCAATGTAGTCGAGGAAGAAGAGCGGACGCGCCCCCTGGACCAGGATATCCGAGATGCAGTGCGAGACCAGATCGTAGCCGACCGTGTTGTGGATACCGCTGGCAAAGGCAATCTTCAGCTTTGTTCCGACTCCATCGCAGCTCGCTACCAGCACCGGTTCGCGCATCTGTGGAAAGAGCCCATTGAACATTCCTCCGAAGCTGCCGATGTCGGAGAGGACATTCGCATTGAAGGTCGTCTGCGCCAGACGTCTGATGCGTGATGTCGCGACGTTTGCCGCGTCGATGTCGACGCCGGCATCCTTGTAGGTAATTCTTTCAGTCATAAGATTATTGTGTCTATCACTCTCCGGATCAGCTCTCACGCGAGCCGTTCGTCTTGCCGCTACTGGAGGCCAGCTTGACCAGTTCGGGCACGCGTGTCGGGTAGGCCCCGGTATAGCAGGCGGTACAGAAACGCTCCTGATGCTGATCACCAACCGCACTGAGCAGACCTTTCAGACTCAGATAGCCCAGCGAGTCGGCGCCGAGGTAGGCCCGAATCTCCTCAACCGACTGGTGTGCGGCAATCAGCTCTTCACGGGTTGGGGTATCAACACCATAGTAGCAGGGGGCGATGGTTGGAGGACAGCTGATCCGCATGTGTACCTCGCGCGCCCCGGCGTCGCGCATCATCTTCACCAGCTTCTGTGAGGTCGTCCCGCGGACGATCGAGTCGTCGATCAGGACGACCCGCCGCCCCTCGATCAGGTCACGGACAGGGTTGAGTTTGATCTTCACTCCAAAGTGGCGGATCTGCGAACGCGGCTCGATGAAGGTTCGACCGACATAGTGGTTGCGCATCAGCCCAAACCGGAACTTCAGTCCCGATTCGGCCGCAAATCCGATCGCCGCGGCAACCCCGGAATCGGGGACCGGAACGACGATATCGGCATCTGCCGGTGATTCCTGCGCCAGATGCCGGCCAAGAAGATGGCGGCTCTTGTTGACGCTCCTTCCGAAGACGAGCGAGTCCGGGCGCGAAAAGTAGACATGCTCAAAGACGCAGTGGGTGGTTGCTCTCTTGCCGAAAGGTTCGACCGAGCGGATTCCCTCATCGTCGACGATGACGATCTCTCCTGGCGCGACGTCGCGGATATACTCTGCGCCGATCAGGTCGAAGGCACAGGTCTCGGAGGCAAAGACCGTTGCGCCGTTCAATCGACCCATGCAGAGCGGGCGAAATCCTCGCGCATCCCGAACCGCAATAAGCCTGTTCGGAGTCGCAAAGAGCATCGAGAAGGCCCCCTCATCTCCAACCAGCGCCTCGGTGATGGCCGCGACGATATCCCCTGACTTCGATCGCGCAATCCGGTGCAGAACGACCTCAGTATCAGAGGTCGAGGAGAAGATCGCGCCGTCCGCCTCCAGTGCGGCGCGGGCTTCGGCGGCATCCGGCAGGTTGCCATTGTGGCAGAGCGCGATCTGACCCAGACTGCAC
>CAIOZW010000197.1 GCA_903862855.1 uncultured Acidobacteriota bacterium | reverse complement strand
GCGGGACATCGATTTTGGCCGCACTCTCCATCGTCTCCCTGACCAGTCGACTGGTGGCTTCGACCTCGGCGCGGGGTACCTCGAGCACCAGTTCGTCGTGGACCTGCAGGATCATCCGTGCCTGGAGCTTCTCCCGTCGCAGCGCTGTGGCGACCTTGAGCATGGCCAGTTTGACAATATCCGACGCCGAGCCCTGCATCGGCATGTTGACTGCTTCACGCTCGGCGGCGGCCCGGAGCGCCCCCTTGCCCTGCAGTTCCGGCAGGTGGCGCAGGCGGCCATAGATCGACCGGACGGTGCATTCCGCCGCCCGGGCCAGTTCCGGCAGCTCATCCATGTATCTTTTCACCCCGGCATAGGTGCGATAGAAGTCCTCGATCACCCGCTTCGCCTCGAATCGCGAGATACCCACCCGCTGCGCCAGCCCGTAGGGCCCGATGACGTAGGCGATACCGAAGTTGACGATCTTCGCGACACGCCGCTTTTCACGCAGCTCCTCCGCCGTGCGGGCACCAAAGACAGCACGGGCCGTCCGTTCGTGGATATCCTCGCCGCCCTGTAAAGCCCGCAGCATGACCGGATCCTGGGTGATGTGGGCGAGCAGTCGCAGTTCGATCTGCGAATAGTCGGCCGAGAGCAGCACGTGGTCGGCAGCGGGTATGAAGGCCCGGCGGATGCGCCGTCCCATCTCGGTGCGGATCGGAATGTTCTGCAGGTTGGGATCGGTCGAGGAGAGGCGCCCCGTCGCGGCTGTCGTCTGATTGAGGGTCGTGTGGATCCGGCCATCACGCGGATCGATCAGCCCCGGCAGGGCATCGACGTAGGTTCCCTTCAACTTGCTCAGTTCACGATGCTCGATGATCAGCCCGGGCAGCCGGTACTTCAGCGATAGCTCGTCGAGCACGTCACGACCCGTCGCAATCTTCCCGGTCGAAGTCCGTTTGGTCACTTCATAGTTGAGCTGCTCGAAGATCTCACCGAGTTGGGTTGGTGAGGCGATATTGAACCTACGCCCCGCTTCCTGGTAGATCTCCTGCGTCAGCCGTTCGATCTCTCGCTCCATCTCGACCGAGAGTTCAGCGAGGGCCTGCGGATCGATGCCAACACCTGCCCGCTCGATATCGTAGAGCACGGGAATCAGCGGCAGATCGATCTTGTGATAGACATAATCGAGCGTCTCCTGCTGAAAGGCGAAGGTCTTCTCGTCACGGCCAAGTCGACTCGTCAGCCCCGTCTCCAGTTGCCCGGTCAGGTCGGCGATCCGGGCCTCCCTGCCACCCTCATTCTCCATCGCCGGTGGCATAACCCGATCGAGCCAGGTCGAGGCAAGCTGGAGCGGTTCATAGGCCGCCACGCCATCATCGGCCCGCAGCAGGTAGCCGGCGATCAGCGTATCCCCCGTCACATTCTCGAGGCCGATTCCCTCGCGACCGAGCAGGTGGAGCGCCCGTTTCCAGTCGTGGGTCACCTTCTCGATCAGTCCATTTTCGAGCAGCTGGCCGATCGCTCGCCAGGCGGCTGCCCGATCCGCCGCCAGTTCGACCGCCAGATATTCCGCGGCTCCCGGGCCTGTCGAGAAGGCGATCCCCAACAATACCCCCTGCTTGTCACTGTGGAGCGAGAAGGCGAGCCGCTCCGAGCTGAATAGTCTCTCGACCGCCCCGGCAATCGTCTCATTGGTCGAATGGACCGGATAGAGAGGTTGGTCTGTCCGCACCGTCGCCGCCTCCGCTTCAGGCGGCTTGGCTCCACGCGCATATTCGCGGCTGAGGGTATTGAACTCCAGTTCGGTAAAGAGCTGATGGGCCAGCTCATAATCGGGCTCTTCCAGCTCCAACGCTGCCAGATCGAGCGTCACCGGGACGTGCAGATCGATCTCCGCCAGCTCACACGACAGACGGATATCCGCCCCATTTTTCTGCAGCGCCTCGCGATAGTTCTTGCGCTTCACCTGCTCCCAGCCGGCAATCGCCTGCTCGATATCCCCAAACTGCTCGAGCAGCAGTGCCGCACCCTTCGGCCCAATGCCAAATCCTCCCTCAAACCCATCGGCGGTATCACCCATCAACCCCAACCACTGGATGATCTGATCCGGCCGGACACCGTACTTCTCCTTGACCCCTGCCTCATCGAGAAATACCTCGCGCGACTCATTACCCGACTTATCGACCCGCAGCATGACGATCTCCGGGTCCCTTACCAACTGGGCCAGATCCTTGTCGTTGGTGACCAGCACGGTCTGGACTCCAGCCGCCGCCGCCTGCTGCGCCAGTGTCCCCATGATGTCATCCGCCTCATATTTTGGCAGTTTGATGATCGGAATGCGCAGCGCCTCACAGAGCCGGTCGAGATAGGGCAACTGGACCACCATCTGCTCATCCATTGGCTTGCGGTGCGCCTTGTATGCCTCAAACCTCTCCTGCCGGAAGGTCGGCTCCGGCGTATCGAGGACCACTCCAAGATAGTCCGGCTGATGGTCGCGGATCAGCTTCCGCAACGTCATCGTGAACCCATAGATCGCATTGGTCGGCAGTCCGCGCGAGTTGCTGAGATTACGAATCGCGAAGAAGGCGCGGTAGAGGTTCGACATTCCATCGATCAGAAAAAGTCTCTTCATGGATTCCTCGTTATCTCTCGTTGCTCTTATCGATCAATATTGCCTGAATCAGGAATGATTGCCTGAAAGAGGAAAGTCCGAAGAGCAGGGCACCGTCGGATCGACCGTGCCCGCCTGCTTCGGACTTCTCAACTCCACGCTCCTTCTCTTGCTCAGGCGAAGGTCAGCCAGTCTCCCGGCGCTTCCCGGCGCCCTGACGTGATGGCGAAGAACTCGTCCTGCAGCTTTGCCGTCAGCGGACCACGCTTGCCGGCGCCGATCCTGATTCGGTCGATGCTGCGGATCGGGGTGATCTCGGCGGCCGTACCCGTAAAGAAGACCTCGTCGGCAATGTACAACCACGCCCGTGGTATGACCTGCTCCACCACTTCGACCCCCGAGTTCCGGGCGATCTGGATGACCGAATCACGGGTAATACCTGTCAGCACCGCACTGCTCAACGGCGGAGTGAAGAGCTTTCCGCCACGCACCAGGAAGAGGTTCTCGCCACTCCCCTCGCTCACATTGCCGGTTGTATCGAGCGCAATACCCTCCGTGAAGCCATTGAGAATCGCCTCCATCTTGATCAACTGCGAGTTGAGGTAGTTGCCGGCCGCCTTTGCCGTCGGTGGCAGCGTGTTGTTGTGCATCCGCGCCCAGCTCGCCACGCAGACATCGACCCCCTCCTCGATCGCCTCCTGGCCGAGGTACTTGCCCCAGACCCAGCTTGCAATATAGGTCTCGACCGGATTGGGCATCGGATTGACGCCGAATGAACCATAACCGCGGAAAACGATCGGTCGCAGATAGCACTCCTTGAATCCATTGACCCGCACTACCTCGAGGCAGGCCTCCACCAGCTCATCGACCGAGAAACCTGGCTCCATCCGGTAGATCTTGCATGAGTCGTGCAGCCGTGCAATATGCTCGCGCAGCCGGAAGACTGCCGGACCCTGCGGCGTCGAATAGCAGCGGATTCCCTCGAACATTCCCGAACCATAATGGATCACATGGGACATGACGTGGATGTTTGCGTCCGCCCAGTCGACCATTTTCCCATTGTGCCAGACCTTGCTGGCGGTCTCAGTTGATGATGATGGATGAGCCATGATTCTTCCGAACTCCTTGTTTACTACTGCGCCGTCCCTGCATACTCGCCGAGGCAGAGAAGCGTCGAGTAGTGAGTAATAATTGTACGATCGGTTGGCTCGTGACCTGCCGACCTTTCCGAATCATAATGGGGTGAGGAAGTTATCGCAAGAGTCGTTCCAACTGACGGGGAGTGGAGACCTGCTTTTGCAAAGTCGGTCAGCCCCTGTCAGGCCCTTGAATCGCCCTCTTTGTGATAGATATAATGCAAAAATGAATATTTCTCCCGATTTCATCGCGATCATGCGTTGCCCGGCTTGCCGGGCCCGGATCGAACTGAAGCCTGACGGCAGCGCCCTCAAGTGTGTCGAATGTCGGCGTCTCTATCCGATCCGGGATGGGATTCCGGTTCTGCTGGTCGACGAAGCGACAATCGAGGAGGCGGAGAAGGTGAAGCCCTGATGGCTCCTCCCCTCTTCCAGCGCCTGCCGGCCGGTGCAAGCATTCTCTTCATCCGCCTCCGAAATCTTGGCGAAGCGGTGCTTGATACGGCCAACATCAACGCTCTCAAGAGCTGGCGTCCCGATCTGCGGATCTCGATGCTGGTCGAGGCGATCTACACCGACCTCTTTACCGCCGACCCGGCGATCGAACCGATGGCACTCCCCCGGAGTGGAGCTCAGCGGCGGAGCCACTTCAAGTCGCGCCTCTCCATCCTTCACGAGATACGTCGGCGCCGTTTCACTGCCGTCATCAATCTGCACGGTGGTCCAACCAGCGCCCAGCTCACGCTCTTCAGCGGAGCACGGTATCGCGCCGGTGCCGCCCATTTTCGACCATCACTGGCCTACAATACCCGGGTTCCAGCTGTCGACCAGATCCTCGACCGTCCAGGTATCAGCGCAACTCTTCACACGGTTGAGAATCAGTGGGCGCTCTTCAAATGGCTTGGCCTTCCCGGTGATGAGCCCGCCCCGACCCGGCTGGTCGTCTCGCCCGTCTTCGAAGAGTCGGCGCAAAGAGCCCTCGCCGCCGTCGGTATCGATCCGCACCGGCCATATGCCGTCATTGCGCCAACCAATGAGTTCTACACCAAACGCTGGATGCCGGAACGGTTTGCCGCAATTGCGGCCGATCTGCGCTCCCG
>CAIOZW010000196.1 GCA_903862855.1 uncultured Acidobacteriota bacterium | reverse complement strand
CTACCCGCCTGCCATTGCGCTGGCCACGAGCCTTGGCATGGAGGTCATTCAGGAAGAGCGGCAGGTCTCGGAGAGCGAGTCGGTCGACCGGGGCTCACGGGAGCTGATAAGGCGTGGCGCATCTGCGGTGCTCAGGATACCGATCGACCTGCCTCTTCTGACAGCACGTGATATCGATTCGATCCTCGCCGAGGATGGAGATGGCCCACTGGCAGTTCTCGTCCCGTCACGAGACGGCACCGGGACCAATGCGATTCTGCGCCATCCTCCCGACCTCTTCCCTTCAAGTTTTGGCCCCAATAGCCTGGCCAGACACCTGGCCGCCGCGGCGGCGACCACTGCTCCCTGCCGGATCATCGAGAATCCCAACATTGCGCTCGATCTTGACGATCCGGCCGATCTTGAGGTGTGCCGGAAAGCCGGACTGCTCGACCCTCTCTCATCACTCTAGGTGACGGATTCAGATTCCTCCCGTCTTCTCCGGTTCGATACGGAAGATGACGCGCACTTCACCCGGTTGACGATAAGGGTACTGGTCAGCCCCGAGGTACTTCCTGGCCATCCGGTCGATGTGCTGATCGGCTCCTTCGAGGACCCGATCGACGACCCGACCACGTATTTCAAGGTAGCGATAGGGGTTGTCCGGATCGAGCAGCATGACGGCAACGCGTGGCTCACGCTGCAGATTGCGATCCTTCTGACGGCCAACCGCCGTATTGACCAGCACGTGTCGACCATCAAAATCGATCCAGACCGGTGTCACCTGCGGGGTTCCATCCGGCATCAGTGTGGCGAGGCTCGCAAAAACACGTTTTTCGAACAGGTCGAGATACTTCTCAGGTATCGGTTGTCCCATTTTCAGATCTCCTCAAAGGGTAAGTTCAGCCATCGTGCGGAGGGCGCTGATGTCCCAAGTTCCGCAGATCATGGTGCCAATGCCGCAGTTCTTCCAGGCGCTGAGCCGTTCAGCAACTCTCTCACGTGGTCCGCACAGGGCAACCTCATCGACAAAGGCATCAGGAACAGCCAGCGCGGCCTCCCCCTTACGGCCGGTGAGATAGAGATCCTGGATCTGGTTCGCGGCATCCTCGTAACCGTAACGGCAGGCAAGATTGAAGTAGAAATTCTTGTCACGCGCTCCCATCCCGCCAACATAGAGGGCGATGAAAGGCTTGACCATATTGCGACACATCTCAATATCATCGCCGATGACCACCTGCACGGTGGGGGCAATATCGAAATCGTCCCGGTTGCGTGACGGATCGGCTTTGGCAAACCCCTCATCGAGCCATTCGCGGTAGATCGACATCCGCTCTGGTGAGAAGAGGATCGGCAGCCAGCCATCGGCGACCTCAGCCGCCAGGGCGACATTCTTCGGCCCAATGGCCGCGAGATAGATGGGAATCGATGGTCGCTGTGGATGGATGATCAGCTTGAGCGGTTTGCCAAGTCCGCTCCCGCCAGAGATCGGGATGTCATAATGCTCACCGTGAAACTGAACCGGCGCTTCACGCCTCCAGACTTGACGAAGGATATCGACGTACTCGCGGGCACGAGTCACCGGCTTGCCGTAAGGGACGCCGTGCCATCCCTCGACGACCTGGGGGCCGGAGGCGCCAATACCAAGCAGCATCCGGCCGCCAGTCAGCAGGTCGATGGTTGCGGCGGTCATGGCGGTCACGACCGGAGCCCGTGCCGTCATCTGTAGTATTGCCGTCCCGACATTGATGCGCTCGGTCTTGGCCGCCAGCCAGACCAGCGGGGAGACGGCATCAGACCCGTAAGCCTCGGCAGTCCAGAGTGAGTGATAACCGAGTCGATCGGCCTCCTGGGCTAGACTGACGTAATCGACCGGAACCGAGCCCCAGTATCCACAGTTCAAACCAAGTCGTAACATAAAGACCTCCAGTTTTGAATCGGCCGTCAGAACAACCTTCTCTCCACAATCAAGGAGCGGATTCGATCGGCCTTGACACGATCACTTCTTGACCATCCAACGGCGCAGGGTGATCGACCAGGAGAGGACCATGTAGAGAACCGGAAAAGTAAATGAGATCAGGACGACCGGCCCAGGTGCGGCAAACAGACCAGACACGGTCAGTGAGAGCAGGATTCCCCAGATGAGACAGCTCCACCGCACAAGCTGACTATACTGCCCACGATACGAAGGATACAAATAGAGCGACGGGACAAAGGTCAGAATCGCGAGAGAGAGGATGATCGCCATATTCCAGAATACTGGAAGTTCGAACCAGTAGAGGTAGATCGCGACAACATTCCAGTACGATGGAAAGCCGCGAAAGAAATGATCGTCCGTCTTCGCCTCGGTCTGGACAAATCCATAGAGGCTGGCGAGGAGTGGGATGAGCAGCCACCAGCCATAATCGTCAGGAACGACACCCGATCGCCAGATGAAGAGTATCGGCAGCGAGGTATAGGTCTGGTAATCGACGATATCGTCAAGCCTCCGCCCGTCAATGCCGGGAAGGATTTCACCGACACGCCAGCGACGGGCAAGGGTCCCATCGGTCGCATCGATGAGGGTCGCAAGAATCATCATGCCGATCGCGAGACGAAATCCGTTCTCACCTCCACGAATGATCGACCAGGCCATAACCGCTGCCACCACCATTCCACTGGCCGTATAGAGGTGGACGATCCACGCCTGAACTATCTCTCTTCTGGTAACCATTCATCACTCTCCATCAGGAGTCGGCTCGTTCACCTCAAGACGCATCAGCGGTCTTGGTGGATCGAACCGCGCGGTCAGTCGCGAGACAACCGGCAGGAGGAGCAGACCGGCTGCCGCGGCACATATCCTGGCGGGAAAGAGCAGCGCCCCGGTGACCGGATCATACCATTGGGCCACCCAGCCGGCCGGAGCGGCGATCACGCCCTCGGGAATGATCGCCAGCGCAATTTCCGGATATGGAATCGTTGGGGGAATGCCAAAGAGCGGCTCACCGCCACCGACCCGCAACAGAAGCGAGACCAGAAAGGCCGTCATCGAGCCAAGCCGGTTTGCCTTTGAATCATAGAGTGCCCAGAGAAGCTGGGGAAAGAGCAGAACGAAGACCAGATCACTCGTGAAGAACCAGAGTGCCTGAACGCTCTGCACCTTTAGCGCCAGAATGACGGCGAGCAGTCCAAGAACGAGAATCGATCCACGGATGAGGCGGCGGATCCGCCTCATCGAGAGATCGGGCCGGATCAGTCGAACGACTCCATTCCAACTGAACATCGATGCGGCTGAAAGGATCGAGGAACTGAAGCTGGAGGTGACCGCGCTGACAATCGCCCCAAAACCGAGCAGCATCACCGCTCCAGGCACAAGATGGCGAAGAACCATAGGGAGCGTGCGGGCTGGCGTCTCCTGCAGCTCGGCCAGAATGTCGGATGGCCAGGGATAGTTGAAGGCGGCAACGCCAATGAGAAGTGGCGGGATTGTCAGCGCGATCGTCAAGAGCCCGGCCAGAATCGAATGCCAGCGGGCATGACGCGGTGTCCGACAGGCCAGAACACGCTGAAAATAGCAGTTCCACGGAATGCCGCCGAGCATCAGCATCAGGCTCACATCCCACCAGTTGACGAGTGCCGGTAAGGTCCAGAAGCTGCCGGCAGGTTGCAGTGGCGGAAACAGTGCCCCACGCTCAACCCTTGCCGCGAGATAACCGGAGAGCGCCGGCCAGAGCCCCCCTGCCGCATCCAGAACATAGGGAAGAGCAACCAGCAGCCCGACGACGACCAGCACGAGCTGCAGTGCATCGGTGTAGGCCACCGACCACATCCCACCCCACATGGTGTAGAAGATGACGACGATCGCCGAGATGAGAATTCCCGCAACCAGTGAATGGCCGAGCAGTACGCTGAAGGTGGACCCAATGGCTACGAGCAGTTCCGCGCTCCAGAAGATCTCGGCAAGTATGGCCGGTAGAAAGAGAATCGCGGCCCAATACTTGCCAAACCGGACTTCGAACGGATCGATGAGCGTGGTAAAGGCGTAGGCACGCATTCTTCCGGCAAAAAAGAGACCGCCAATAATGAGGCTGAGGCCAAAGAAGAGCCCCCCTTGCAGACCCGACGAGAGCGAAGAACGATATGCCCCCTCGGCGGTGCCCAGCAGATAGCCACCATCGACCCAGGTCGCGGTCATGGTCAGAGTCGCCAGCAGAAGCGGCATCGTCCGTCCAGCAACGAGCAGGTCGGCCGGGGTTCCTTCTCGAACCCGCCGTGCCGCCATCCAGCCGATGAGCAGGAAGACTCCGTACAGCGCAATGATAATCAGCCAGGTCATTATCTCTCGATCCCTCCGGGGTCGGCCGGATCTGCCGGCTGGCCCGGCTAATGGCGGGCTCTGAACCAGTCTTCGATCAGCCTTATCTCGTCATCCTTGAGCGGGTGAGCTCCCAGTCGCGCCCTCTCGTAAAGGTGGGTCAGTTCCAATACTCCCGGCATGTCCACGCCCGCCGCAAACTCCGACGGCGTCTGATTTGCCGACCGGTGGTATCCGCGACGGGCCAGATATTTGAGCATCTGTCGATAAAAGATCAAGGCCCCGCCGGCTGCGTCACTCTTCATTCGATTCCGCCAGTGGCGCTTGATCAGTCGATGTGCCAGCAGAGCCAGTGCAAGAAGCAGGAACAGTAGCAGAAGATTGACCAGTAATGAAGGCAGGCTCCCCTGGAAGGCCTCTCCCCACTTCGTCTCAGTGATCGCCGACCAGCCGATTTCACGCTTCAGATCGTCGAGCGTCTGCCGGTCAAGATCGAACTGCCAGTCATCCCAGCGAAAGGACTGTTCGCGCTGGTAGAGGGCTATCCGCTGCCGCACCTCAACCATCATGGCAATCTGCTTCGCGGTATCGAAGCCGATGACATTTTCCAGCCAGAACATCTCGAGAGCCTCGCGATACTGACGCAGCAGGCCAAGCCAGCCGGGGTCATAACGGCTCAGGCCTGCATCAGGCGTCGGCTCAAACGCTACCCAGCCGTGCCCGACAAAATATACCTCGACCCACGAGTGGGCATCCGATTGCCGGACGGTGAAGACATCGGCCGAACGTATGTACTCGCCCATCTGGAATCCATTGACCAGACGCGCCGGTACTCCGCGCGTCCGCAGCAGCAGCACCATGGCCGAGGCAAAATATTCACAATGTCCACGACGAACATTGAAGAGAAAATCGGCAACCGGATCACCTGGTTCCTGGCGGGTCAGATCGAGAGTGTAACCATAATTTTCGTGCAGATGATGCTCAATCTTCCGGGCCATATTGAACGGTGTGGATGCTCCATTCGTGACTCGACCAGCCAGCTCCCCGATCCGCGGATCAAAATCTTCGGGCAACTGCAGATAGCGTCGCCGGATGTCTGGTGAATAGTCCTTTGAGTCATCAGCCTCCAACTCCCTCATCGATGGAACTGACGTGTCCGAATAGACGCGATACTCGATCTTGTTGCCAGGATGCGGAGCCGTCCAGAGCCCATCACCATCGTCACGCAGAAGTGTCGACAACCCGATCAGAAAGATCGGGCGTGGGGCAACAAAGACCGTGCTGATGTCGAGCGGCTCAAGAAAGATCCGCTGTTCAGTCACCCCGCCGGTCGGGAGCGAAGAATCGACTGAGAATGCCGTCTCCATGCGTCTCAATGCCGATTGGCGCTCACCGGTAAAGCTCCAGTTCCGCCCGTCATAACGATCGAGTGTGACACCTCGCCAGCGCAGCGGCCGGGTTGCCCCCCCATCCAGAAAACGGACCCGGGCCCGCATGACAACATCCTGATTGAGCTTGATCCGTGCAACGTCTCCGAGCCGAACATTGTCGGAAAAGCCGGAGATCGATTCGGTCGGCAGAACTCCATGACGTGAGGCTCCTCGCGAGACGCGTGGCAACGCCAGAAAGAGTGGCACCGCCCCCAGCAGAACGGCAGCTGCAACCAGTGCTGAATATCCAACCAGGCTGCGGTAAC
This sequence comes from uncultured Acidobacteriota bacterium, assembly GCA_903862855.1. Taxonomy (GTDB): domain Bacteria; phylum Acidobacteriota; class Blastocatellia; order RBC074; family RBC074; genus CAIOZW01. The sequence goes on along the minus strand of CAIOZW010000196.1, from coordinate 9,067 downwards.
CCGGCTTGATCATTTGTAACCGACCATCCTTGCGCTGACGATATGCAGGCGGCTCCTGCCAGCCCCCCGTCTCATTCGACCGCAATCGCTCAAAATAGTCCTGTGACTGGGTCATCTCTTGCGTAATTAGCGCTGGCATCGCGACCAGCAGATAGAGCAGCAGCAAGACCAGAAAACCTGGATCAAGGATCAATCCGGCAACGAGGATCATCTGGCAAAAACTCACCACATAGAGCCAGAACCAGTCACGGGGACTCTTGCGGCGCAGCAGCTTCAGCGCTGTCGCAAAGAGGACAAAGTTGACGATCAGACGGGCAAAGGTGTGGCCAAGTCCCTGCCACTGGTAGAAGAGGATGACCGGATAGAGAAGTATCGCCAGATTGGCCGTAGATCGGGAGAGCTGCCATCCCGTCTGTCGTCGATCGATCTGCCAGGAGATGATGAGGACGACCGAGAAGAGGATCGAGATGGGTGGATCGATCTGCCTTGTCCAGAGGATCGCCACGAAGGCAATGAGCAGCATGGCATAGGAGGAGAGCTTGTGAATCCGGGTGAGTGTCATCCACTGGTTCATGACGCGGCAACCTCCCCAGGGTAAGTATCACAGGCAATGACGGTGATCCTTTCATCCTCGAGCAGTCGCCTGGCCCGCTCCAGCGTCGGAACAATCAGCATTACCGATCCGCCCACGTGCTCTCCCTGCCGATCCAGGCAGGTTCCCAGCCAGTCTCTATCGCCTTCGACCTCGGTCAGGTCAGCATTCGTCGGTCGTGACCAACTGGTCCTCCTGCCAAAACCCCATATCCGCGACCACCAGCCACTTATCTTATCCTGATCCATCTGCACCGGAAGCTCGGCCAGCAGATCAAGGATCGCCATCCTCTGCACCAGTCCGGTTCCAAACGGTATCCGGCGCTGCGGCGTCAGAACCTGGATCTCTGCGCCTCTCTCGATCAGATGGTCGATCAGGCTTGCCACAAAGACGATCCCAGACTCTTTGAAGTAATGCGTCTCCTCTTCCACACTACCGGGCAGCTCACGAGGGCAATCGAGGAGTATCGTGATCTGCCATCGATCTTCGTTGGTGAACTCACGAACCATGAGACTGCCAGTTCGCGCCGTCGACTTCCAGTCGATGTGATGGTGAGGATCACGGCCCTGCGAATCACGTATCGCATAGAGATCACCCCCACTTCCCTTCCGCGAACTCTCCTCGAGGCCATGAAGAAGATGAAGAATCTGCTCCAGCGCCTTCAGTGGAGAGATCTCCGGGTGAACCCGAAACTCACCCTCGATCGGCATCACTCGGCGGTGTTCGAAGAATCCAAAAGGTGCCCGGGTCTCAAGCCTCAAGGCACGAAACCGGTAGAGTCCGCGCCGGGCAAATCGCCGCAGCGAACGAACCTGCGCCTCGGCCCTTCGCGGCAGCAATGGAACATAGCCCTGCTCTGCCCGCATCGATCTCCTGCTCCACAACGGCTGCTCGATCAAAGTCACCGTCAGGGAGAGCACCGGAAAGAGGCGGCGACGATTGCGAACCGTCAAATCGAAGGCGACCGATTCACCAATGCTCGCTCTCTCCGGATACCGCAGCTCGAGATCCATCCGGCTCAGAATTGAACGTGAAGCAAAGAGTGACAGGATCAGAATCGCCACCAGTACTGCAACCAGCAGGTAGAGCAGATTGTTGCCGCTGGAGAGCGCCAGCACGGCGACCAGCATCACCATTATCGAAAAGATCAGCCCCGCTGGTGTGATCTGCAGCGAATAGGTCGACCTCTTTGTTGGTTTGGCAGTCGGCATGAAGCTTCTGTCTGTTGTTGGCCCGCTTCCCGGCAAGCGGATCGGACCTCACAACATCGTGGACGACGACGAGGCGATGGTCAATAATCGTCGCGCAGGGTGCCCCACTCACAAAATGATCTGCTCAGAGCGGAACCTCGATCGTCCCAAGCATATCACTCAAGAGATCATCGACCTGGGCGGGCTCCGGTCGCCCCTTCACGTAGCGCTGATTGAGCACCAGCCGATGGGCAAAGACCGGCCCGACGAGCTGCTTGATGTCATCGGCCGTGCAGTAGTCACGACTCCTGATGAAGGCCAGTGCCTGTGCCGCCCGCAGGAGCATCAGCGATCCACGTGGACTTATTCCAAGCTCGATCGCCCCGCTTCTCCGCGTCATCTCGACAATCCTCATCAGATAATCGACCAGCAGTTCACTCACCCTGACCTGCCGCACCTCCCCCTGCAGGCGCATCAGCTCTGCTGCATCAATTATGGGCCTGACCTTCTCCAGCGGGTGCTCGACGACATGCTGCTGCAGAAGGGTCTTCTCCTCCTCGATCGATGGATAACCAAGGCTGATCCGCATCAGAAAACGATCGAGCTGTGATTCCGGTAATGGATAAGTGCCGTGATGCTCTGATGGGTTCTGTGTCGCCAGTACCATGAACGGCTGCGGAAGCTCCCAGGTCCGATTGTCGACCGTAACCCGCCCCTCCGACATCGCCTCGAGCAGACTGCTCTGTGTCTTCGGCGTTGTCCGATTGATCTCATCGGCCAGGACAAGATTGGCGAAGATCGGCCCTGGCTTGAACTCGAACTCTCCCTGCTGCTGGTTATAGATCGAGACTCCAACGATATCGGCCGGAAGCAGATCGCTGGTAAACTGGATGCGTTGAAAAGAACAGTCGAGACATCGAGCCAGCGTCCTTGCCAGTGTAGTCTTCCCCACACCAGGGACGTCCTCGATCAGGAGATGCCCACCCGCCAGCAGCGCGACCAGCGCCATCTCGACGGCCTCGGACTTCCCACGAATCACACTCTCGATGGACTGCCTGACCTCCGGCAACCGATTTGTCGAACCTCTGATCAATATGACCTCGCTGATATGTGAGAGCCTTCAACGACCCTGCTTGATGTACCAATACCAGGGACGAACCGGCCCAGGCAACTACTCCCTGTCTTGCCAGAAAGAACCGCCATCTGCCGGGCCTTTACCAGCCGATAGCATATCGTCCACGCCGAACATCAGCACCTGCCTGAATGACCCGTGTCAAATGGTCATAGGTGACAATGGTCGGGGCGGCTGATGGGGCATAGTTCTCTTTCACCTCCACCAGATGACCACGACGCTTCATCTCGTCGATCACACTCTGACCGAATCGTGCCTCGAGAATCAGCGATCCGGGGCTGTACTTGTGATCATCGAAGGAGCTGACAAAATGCTGGGTCTCGAAGCGAGCCGCTTCAACCGCCTCCTGCGGATTCATGCCAAACTCGATCATGTTGAGCAGAACTTGAACCAGCGCCTGATCCTGATTGTCTCCACCCGGTGTCGAGAGGGCGGCAAACGGATGTCCATCCTTCATCACCAGCGTCGGGGAGAGCGTAATCCGTGGTCTTTTACCCGGCTTCAGTTCATTGGGATGGCCAGCCTCGAGCAGAAAACTCTGCAGGCGGTTGGAGACCGGGATGCCAGTGTCGCCGGCAATGAAGGCCGGCAGCCAAGCGCCACTCGGTGTTGCCGAGAAGACATTCCCCTGCGCATCAATCACATTGACGCAAGTCGTATCATTCGCCCTTTCCGCTTCCGGGACACTCGAAGGCCCAGTCTCTCCTGGCCGCCCCAGTCCGATCAGCGACCGCCTGTTGAGTGGATCGCCCGGCTGCTGGACAAGCGAGGCCCGCCGCGCATCGATCAACCCCCGCCGCACTACCGCATACTCCTTCGAGAGGAGCTCGAGCCCTGGAATCTTCACAAACCGCGGGTCACCATAGAACCGGTCCCGATCGGCAAAGGCCAGCTTGATCGCTTCGATCGACGTATGGACATATTCGCTCGAATTATGCCCCATCGCCTTCAGATCATACCCCTCGAGCAGGTTGAGCGTCTCGAGCATCACCGGTCCCTGACTCCAGAATCCGACCTTGTAGACCTCGTAACCACGATAGTTGACGCGGGTCGGCTCATCGATCTCGGCCTCAAACCCGGCCAGATCTGACGGTCGCATCAGACCTCCCGCCTTCTCAATCGCCTCACTAAACCGACGCCCAAGCGGCCCACGATAGAAATGGTCACTCACGGCACCCAGCGCCATCCGGCGTGAGACCTTCCGGCCAAGCATCTTCTTCTCTACCGCCACCAGTTCGCGCAGACTCGCCGCGAGATTCTTCTGCACAAAGATCTCCCCAACCTTCGGAACCCGCCCATTGGGGAGGAAGATCGCCCGTGACTCCGGCCAGACCTCGTAGACTGAACGCGTCCGCTCCAGATAGCTGACGCGCATCTCATCGATCGGGAACCCATCGGCCAGCTCGATCGCCGGCTGGAGGACATCAGCCAGCTTCATCGTCCCATAATTCTGTAATGCAACGATCATCGCTTCGAGAACTCCAGGCACCGTCGCTGCCAGCGGCCCGGTCGAGGGAACACGGGGCGGTGTCTGGCCAAGAAAGAACTCACGCGTCGCCAACTGTGGCGCCTGACCCTGTCCGTTGATCGTCCTGATCGGCTGACCAGCCATCCGGATGATCACTGGAACCTCTCCGCCAAAACCGAAGTGCGAGATCTCGATCACCGCTGCGGCAAAGACTGCCGCCACTCCCGCATCGACAGCGTTGCCTCCCCGGTGGAGCATCCGCAACCCTGCCTCAGCCACCAGCGGATGGCCACCCGCCACCACGCCCCGCGTCCCTCGCACCGGCGGACGAAACGTATCTGGCGGCGAACCCACGACCACGGCGCCGAAAAGAATGAGGGCAATTGGAATCATCAGGCTGATCAGCATTTTCATCTGGTTTCTCTCACTTTGGTCAGGTCAGAAATTGGACTATCAATCGAATTTTCTGTCATCGACTGCCGCAAGGCAAACAAAATAGAATTGAGAATGGAGGAGAATTGAGAATTGAGAATGGAGAATGGAGAATTGGGGAAATTGAGAATTGAGAATGGAAAATTGAAAATGGAGAATTGGGAATGGGTAATGGGAAGCCAAATCCCGTAAGGGAAAAATCGTTTCTGTTTGCACTGCGAATCGTGAAGCTGGCGAAGTATCTTCAAGTCGAGAAGCACGAATTCGTATTATCAAAGCAACTGCTGCGCAGCGGTACTGCGATAGGTGCGTTGGTTCGAGAAGCAGAGCACGCACAGAGTAGAGCCGATTTTATAAGCAAGATGAGCATTGCCTTGAAAGAGGCCAATGAAACCGATTACTGGCTCGATCTGCTTCACCAATCCGATTACCTGAGCAGAGACAGCTATTCATCTATCCAACCGGATATTGAGGAACTGATCAAACTGCTGGTATCTATCGTTAAGACATCAAAAGGAATGCTTGATGGAAAATAATTCCCCATTCCCAATTCTCCATTTTCCATTCCCCATTTTCCATTCCCCATTCTCCATTCCCCATTCCCCATTCTCAATTCTCCATTCTCAATTCTCCATTCCCAATTCTCCATTCTCAATTCTCCATTCTCCATTCTCAATTCTCAATTCTCCATTCTCCATTCCCAATTCTCCATTCTCCATTCCCAATTCTCCATTCTCCATTCCCCATTCCCCATTCTCAATTCTCCATTCTCAATTCTCCATTCTCCTCCCCCCCTTTCCGGGAGGGAATTGTCGGGCCGCCTGTCCTTATGGTACATTTTTCAGGCGTGGTCGGGTCGATCTACCGACGAGCTCTGTAGGCTGAAGGATCTATTTCGTTCTTGGAGGGTACAAAAGAGGGTTATGCCGATCTACGAGTATACTTGTCAGAAATGCGGTCATCATCTCGAGGTATTGCAAAAGATGAGTGACGCTCCGCTCAGCAAGTGCCCGGAGTGCAAGGGCCGGCTGGAGAAGGAGTTCTCCCAGACCAGCTTTCAGTTGAAGGGTGGTGGGTGGTATGTCAGCGACTACGGCAAGAGCGGACAGTCTCCCAAGAAAGAGAAGGAGACGACGACTACAGCCGCCCCGGCCTGAACGACCAAAGGTGCCTGCGGGACAGGCAATTAGTCAGTAACATCGACCTGAAGTGGGCCACTGGCCGACTCGAGGCTTTCAGGAATGCAGACATTATTTGCGTCGACAAGACGGGCGATTCTCGACCTGGCGGCCGTCCGGGCGGTAAGACCAAGGACGTCCGAACTGTTTGCCGGACTGGTCCTTCTCGCCATCCTGATGGTTCCAGTGACATTCCTCGCGCAATCGGGGCGCAGCCCGGTTTCAGGCAGACGAACCTCAATTGTCAACGTCATTGGCCGACGCATCGAAGATCCCAATAAACCCAAGCGGCTGCTGACTCCGGCAGAGGAGGAGAAAGAGGCCCAAGAGAGGATCATTCCCCGCGATCAGGTGACCCTCTTCGATGGCGGGGTGATGCAGAAGATCGAGTCATTCTCGCCAGACCCGACCCCAGCCCGGTTCGTTGTCCTGATGGACAACTCCTCGACACTCCAGACCGACGTCCGCAAGCTGGCGGGAATCCCGGCAGCCTTCGCGCCAGAGATATACGAGGGCGACAAGGTCATGGTGATCGGGTACGATCTCAAACCGGAGATAATCACCGAGTTTACCGACGAGCCGGAGAAGCTCCAGGGTACGCTCGAACTCCTCCGCAAATCGGATATGCCAAAACTCTACGATGCACTCAATGTGGTCGTCGAGGATGTTCTGCGACCGGAGGTGGGATTTTCGAAGCGGGTGATACTGGTCGTCGGAGACGGGCTCGATCGCGGCAGCGTGATGAAGTTTGAGGAGATTCTCGCCAAGCTGCAGAACGAGAACATCACCATCTATGCGATCCAGGTGCGTGACCGGACACGTGGGGCGCTCCGCAAGGATCAGCCGAAACCGATCGAGGTTCTGCGTCAACTTACCGACGGGACGGGTGGCCGCATCCACTCGATCGATGCGGATGTCCGCACGGCGGTCAAAGAGATCTGCGACGAGATACGCAATGAACGCTATCAGCTCAGCTACTATCCGGAGGGGATCAACCCGATCAACAAGCGGCTGATCCTGCTCTCCTCGACCGATGCGACCGTCACCCTGCGATACAAGGGCTGGCATCCACCTGCCAAATACTGACGGCAATCAGCAGACAGAAAGATATCCAGCGTGTTGATCATCTTCCCTTGCCGGTGAAGACGCGGGCAAAGACGCGGTCGACATTCTTGAGCTGCGTTCGCACATCGAAAGCCCGGTCGATCTGCTCGCTGGTGATTGTCCGCGAGATATCCGGATCCTGCCGAACCAGCTCACGAAAATCGAGCTGCTCATCCCACGATTTGAGAGCATTGCGCTGAATCCAGTAGTAGGCCTCCTCGCGCGGCGCACCGGCGGCAGCCAGTTCGAGCAGGAGCTGACCGGAGAAGACAAGCCCGCGGGTCGCGTTGAGATTCTCCATCATTCGGGCCGGCTTGACGACAAGCGTTTCGAGCAGTGATGCCGTCTTCGCCAGCATGTAGTCGACGGCGATGGAGGCATCCGGCAGAATAACCCGTTCAGCGGAGGAGTGGGAGATATCTCTTTCGTGCCAGAGGGCATTGTTCTCAAGTCCGGTCACCGCATAACCGCGGACAATCCGCGACATTCCACAGATCCGCTCGGAGAGGATGGGATTGCGCTTGTGCGGCATGGCCGAGGAGCCCTTCTGACCGGGCTTGAAGTACTCGTGGGCTTCGCCAACCTCGGTTCGCTGCCAATGACGGACCTGGAGGGCCATCTTCTCGAGCGATGAGGCGATGATGGCCAGAGCGCAGAGGAACTCGGCATATCGGTCACGCTGGATGACCTGGGTCGAGACGCTCGCCGGGCGGAGTCCGAGCAGGAAACAGACCCGTTCCTCGATCTCCGGATCGAGATGGGCAAAGGCTCCGACCGCACCGGAGAGTTTGCCATAGCTGACCCCGTTGCGAGCACGGGTCATGCGATCGATATTGCGGCGGTTCTCCTCAAACCAGAGGGCAAAGGTGAGGCCGAGCGTCGTCGGCTCGGCATGGATGCCGTGGGTTCGCCCGATCATCGGAGTATCCTTGAACTCATTCGCCCGCGTCTTCAGAACATCACTGAGGGACTGGAGACGCCTGACGATGAGGTCACCCGCCTCCCGCATCAGAAGGGCATTGGCGGTATCGACCACATCCGATGAAGTCAATCCGAAGTGGACCCAGCGAGCCTCCGGTCCAATGTTCTCGGCAAGATTGGTCGTGAAGGCGATCACGTCGTGATCGAGCGTCTTCTCCAGTTCGTGGATTCGTTCGACTGAGAAGGCGGCGCGAGTGCGAATCACCTCGACCACCTCGGCCGGTATGTTTCCCGCCTCGGCATTGGCCTGGCACGCCGCGATCTCGACATCCAGCCACTTCTGAAAACGATTCTCCTCGGTCCAGATTGCACCCATCTCCGGCATCGTATAGCGTTTGATCATAAATAATTATTCCTGACTGGTCCCGATCCTGCGGGCTTGTAAATAGAGGGCAAGGCCAAAGAGCGCGGCGACAACCGGAATGGCCTTGGCGAGAGGCGTATCGTCCTCGCGCTGCCCAAAGATGACCGCGAAGGTCCATCCAAGAGCGACGATGCCAAGCCCGGCCGCCGCTCGGTTGAGCCCGCGCTTCAAAGTCAGCTCTTCTTCATCGAGAGGTTCATGCATTTATTAGGTCCCTCCTCACCGACCCGGCCGGGCCGATCTTTGGTCACTCACAATATGGCTCCGGCGGGAACGGACCGTCAGACCGGGGCGTGCCGGGATGACCTCCAGCCGACGCCGATCCTCGAGACTCGGTCGACGCTCAGTGATGAAAGTGAGACTATACTGTGCGCCGATCTCTTCCGCCAGTCGACGCGCGGTCGCGACTACGTCAGCGTGACTGGACGGAAACCAGCTGATCCCGCCACTCGACTCGGCAAGCTGGTCAAGTTCAATACCGGCTCCATCAAGTCGCGCCAGGTATTGACGCAACTCACCCAGTCGTGACGCTGAAGCTGTCGTGAACCGCTCATGGGTCTGCATCCAGCCGATCGCCAGTTCTATCTCGCGTTTGAGCGCCGCCATCCAGCCGGTGACAAAGATGG
>CAIOZW010000195.1 GCA_903862855.1 uncultured Acidobacteriota bacterium | reverse complement strand
GCAGCCGCTCAATGGTGATTCCCCGTTCAAGCTGACCAACTTTACCGGCAGCCTGATCAGCGATTTTGAGTGGTCGGATGACGGGCGGCAGCTCTACTGTGTGAGGTGTACGACGGTCTTCGAGGTAGTCTGGATGGATCAGTGAGCGGGTGAAAGTCAATGCGCAGACGGACCGGCCGGTAAACCAGGAATGGAGACCGGTCGGTCTTTTTCATGGCTGAAGGTGAATGGATATTGAGGCACGGTCTGACGATCAACGAATGTGACCATTGGTGCTGTTTTTGCAGCCCTGCCCTGATTTTGGCAGCAAATTGGCTGGTGGAAAGTGTAAGATGGGTTCGAAAATGCGAAGTTCCTTCTGGTCACAGCGGGCAATGATCTGGTGACCATAACCTTGGCGATCTCAAGTTCGCAGGTGCGACGATTAGGAGTTGGGGGAGTGATGACCTTTAGGTTGAGATGGTTGATGTTGTTGATGATCTGGCTGGTAGCCGGTGCGAGTGCCGTTCCGGCGCAGTCGAAGCTGACCAGTCCCAAGGAACAGTTTGGTTTCGCGATCGGCGATGACTACCAGTTGGTCAACTACACGCAATACGAGGCATATCTGAAGAGGCTCGATCAGGAGTCGGATCGCCTGCAACTGGTCGAGATGGGGAAGAGCGCCGAGGGGAGAACGATCTATCTGGCGACGATCACTTCGCCGGAGAACATGCGCCGTCTGGATCGGTACAAGGAGATCTCGCGCCGGCTGGCCCAGGCAGAAGGGTTGAATGACGAGCAGGCGCGGGCATTGGCACGAGAGGGTCGAGCCGTCGTCTGGATCGATGGTGGGCTGCACGCGACAGAGACACTCGGGGCGCAGCAGTTGATCGAGACTATCTGGCAGTTGGTGAGTGGCAATGATGCCGAGACAAAAAGGTTTCTGAACGAGGTGATTGTCCTTGGGTGTCTGGTCAACCCGGATGGAATGGAGCTGGTCTCGAACTGGTACATGCGCGAGCCTGATGTAACAAGGCGAACCTACTCGAATATCCCGCGGCTGTACCAGAAATATATCGGGCATGACAACAACCGGGACTTCTATCTTGCGGCGCAGCCGGAGTCGGAGGCGATCAATCGGATCTTCTACCACGAGTGGTTTCCACAGATCGTCTACAACCATCACCAGACGGGGCCGAGTGGAACGGTCCTCTTCGCACCGCCCTTCCGTGATCCATTCAATTATCTCTACGATCCACTGGTCGTGACAGGACTTGATGTAGTCGGAGCCGCCATGCATCACCGGTTTGTGGCAGAGAACAAGCCGGGAGCGACAACGCGGACGGGAGCAGGTTATTCGACCTGGTGGAATGGAGGATTGCGAACGACGGTCTATTTTCACAACATGATCGGGCTGTTGACCGAGACGATCGGCCATCCAACACCGATGGAGATCCCTTTTGTGACGAGTCGGTATCTGCCGCAGGGTAATCTTCCAGCGCCGATTGCACCGCAGAAATGGCATTTTCGGCAGTCGATCGAGTATTCGCTGACCGCGAACCGGGCAGTGCTCGACGTGGCGGCAAAGAATCGGGAAGATTTTCTGATGAACATCTACCGGATGGGGCGGAAT
>CAIOZW010000194.1 GCA_903862855.1 uncultured Acidobacteriota bacterium | reverse complement strand
GAGCCCCACTGCCCGCGCCGACTTTCAGAATCTGATGCTCACCCGGGGGGCTGAACTCGCCTGGCCCGCCGATCTTCAGCTTGCCGAAGGGGATCCGCATGCCCACGCCATGGAGTCGTAAATGCGGAAAGATGGCCCCCCCGCATTCATCGCCAGGACGGACTGCAAAAAAAGGAGAGGCGGCCGACTTTTGTCGAACGCCTCTCCTTCGTTGTTAGTTGTGCTCTCTCCAGTTCCAGATCTAATCCGGAAGCTGGAATGATCTGGTGAAGATTTCAGTCTTCCCAGGTTGCAAGCCGACGACCATCCCCTGGCGGCCATTTACGGCCACAATCGGATAAGAGACACCTGCCTGCGAGCCGATCACGCCTGGCTTTGAGCTCCCCGCGGCTCCGTTTGCGGTATCCCTTGCTCGGGAAAGATTGAGATGCCCCCAGAAGGTGATGGTTTGACTGTTCTCTCCGGCATCATCCCATGCCAGGAGGGTGCGGCCATCCGGTAGCGAGAAGACGTGTGAGTGCTTGGCCATCCGTTGTTCCTCGATCAGGAGACGACGCGGCGAATAGCTCTTTCCACCGTCACTTGAAGACGCATGGTAGAGCCCCGGACGCCCGCCATCGCCACCACCCACAAACCAGGTAATGGTGATCACCCCGGATCGATTGATCGTCATACCGGGGCCAACGACCGGGCATCCATTGATCTCCCACCCGTCCTGGCTGACCGCCGATGGGGTGAAGCTCTTTCCACCATCCATTGAACGGGCAACGACAATGTCACGCAGCATCTTCCCTTCGCGGGGGACGGTGCGGTATGCAACATAGATGTTCCCTGTCTGATCGATCTGCATGATCGTCCGGCAACACTCGCAGACATCGCTGATAATCCGCCGATCGGCTGAAAATGTTCTGCCGCGATCCTCCGAGACCGCCATCCAGATCTCCGCTCCCCGATCCTCCTTCGTCTTGTTCCTTTCATCGATCCAGGCAATGAAGATTCGGCCTTTCCGATCGATCGCCATCGATTGGAAGGCGTGGCCAACGGGCGGAAGAGCCGCGTCAGAATTGATCGTCAAGGCAGGTGAAAAGCTCTTCCCGCCATCGGTCGACCGGGCGAAGTGGATATTCCCCTTCCATTTTTCCCGTTCATCAGCCCAGGTAACATAGAGGTCACCCTGTAGGCCTACGAGCATCTTGGGTGGGTTCTCGTTCCGCACGGCGGCCTGTCCGGGAACATCATTCACCCTTACTGGCGCTGAAAAGGTTACCCCGTCTGTCGAGTGGCGAAGCACGAGATTGCTTACCTTGCCGACTCGTTCGACGTGCAGCACAAAGAATCCTCCTCGTGGATCGGCAGCAACATAGGGATTGAACTGGCCATCACCGGTCGACCCCATTGATGTGGATCCTGAACCGTGCTGGCCATGTTGGCCGTGCTGGCCGTGCTTGATTACTCCCTTGGCCTGGGCCGCCACTGATAATAAAAGCGAGACAAGAATCATCAGAATTTTCAGCATGCTTGATCCTTTCAGAAATTGAGCCGCAGCCCAAACTGGAACTGCCGCGGATCGGCTGCCGATGTCGGCAGGCCAAAGTTGGCATTTGGCGTCACACCCGGTCCCCAGGTCGCGACCGGCAGTTGCAGGTTGGCCCGATTGAAGAGGTTGAAGGCCTCGGCGATCACCTCGAGGCCGATCGATTCAGTCAGTCTGATCCGACGACTCAGTCGTGTATCAAAAGACGCGAATGAGAATCCACGCCCAGTGTTCCGACCAACCCCAACCGGACGATCGTTCACATTAGTATCGTTGTTTCGATCGGTGCCGGTCAGAATATTGAATGGAAGCGCTGAACCATATCTGAAGATCGGGTTGAACTGGAACCCGCTGACCATCTTTCCGAATACCGAGTGACCGACGGCATCCGGCACGGCCATCGATCCACCGAGGGCAATGACGTGCCGCTGATCATTGTCGCTTCGTCCACGATCATCACGAAGGTTGAAATTGTTCTGAGGGGTAAAGAAAAAGGCCGATCCAGTGTTATCGAGCGCCTTCGAGTAGGTGTAGGAGACGCGCATCCCGGCCCAACCTCGAAAGCGACGATTCACTGAAACAGTCATTCCGTTGTACCAGGAGTCTCCCGAACTTTCATAGCGGCTGATATTTCCATAGTTCGGGTTTGGGCGACCGAGATTGGCTATCCCAAGGCGGGTGGCGTCTGCCGCGGAAAGGGTTGGGACATTGACGTTTCGCGCCAGCACCAGGTGCAGTCCGCGGGTGCGGATATATCCAACTGAGACGGATGTCGCCGATGTCAGCTCCCGCTCGATCTGCAGGCTTGTCTGGATCGAATAGGCGTTGCCGATTTGTGGATCGATTGTCGTAATACTCGGCAGAAAGCCGGTTGGAAAAGTGGCGGCCACGTTGGGGAACTGTGGCGCACCCGCCTGTCCAAACGCAAAAGTCGCCACCTTGTATTTTGTGCCATCGCGCTGCAACGCATTCGAGGTGGTTCGCAGGGGAATACGGTCAAAGAAGAGACCGTAACTCGCCCGGATCACGGTCCGTCCATTGCCTGGCGCATAGGCCAGACCGAGGCGTGGCGCGACGTTGTTGCGATCGGTCTGGATCGGATCGGGGAGATTCTGCAGGTCGTACCGCAGGCCGACATTGATCGTCAGATCACGGCGCATCCGCCACTCATCCTGCACGAAGAGTCCCAGATTCGGATTGGCCTGAAAGAGTCCCGGAGTTCCAAAGGCCTGCTGATAGGTCGCGTAGCGCCCCGCCTGCAGGTTGGCCAGTGATGAGAACGTGTAGATTCCCTGGAGCGCACCAGGAAAGAGAATGTCGACTCGGTTGTAGAGGAAGTCTGCTCCGAACTTGACCGAATGGGTCGCCCGTTGAATCGTCAAATTATCGACCAGCTCGACGAGATCGTTCGCCCGACCTGTTGGCGAAGATGTTGACGTGCCGAGATTGGCAACCCCTGAGATGTTGATCGCCGGACCGGTGAGATCATTGGGAGGGGCGCTCAAACTGCTGTGCGTATACTGGAAGCGCGCTTCATTGACGATATTCGATCCGAGTGAGGCGACCTCGCTGAGCGCGATCGTCTGATCACGGTTTGCGAGCGATGTACCGCGGCTGATCGCATTCAGTCCACCAACACCACGTGCATTCGGGCTGTCGATGTCATAAAAGCTGTACCGGAGGTTGAACAGGTTGCGGTCGTTGAGACGATAGTCTCCGCGGACGAAGAGGTTGTTTGTATCATATCCGGTTGGGGCCAGGCCGGTTGAGACACGCGGTCCCTTGTAGGCAAGCTGATCAAGAATCGAATTGATCGAGGCCACGTTGGCAGGCGAGATCGTCAGAACCGTTGTGCTGCGAAGACCTGTCCTCTCGAAGCTCGAAAAGATGAACCCTTTGTCGCGACTCAACGGTCCGCCAACCGAGGCGCCATACTGGGCCTGAGTGAGGGGCGTTCGCGCATTTGCCAGAGGATTGCGGGCGTTCAGATGCTGATTGACGAGAAACCCATACATCCGGCCGTGCCAATCGTTTGATCCGGATCGGGTGACAATGTTGACGATTCCTCCCGAGGCCCGTCCAAACTCAGCGATCCCACCCGAGGTGATGACCTGGAATTCGCCAATCACCTCCTGGCTCAGAAATGTCCCGGGCAGGTCGGCGGCATCATCATTGGCCGAAAGCCCGTCGATCACAAACCCATTATTGATGTTCCGCTGGCCGGCAATATTGATCTGCGTTCCCGGCACGGCCGAGGTTTCGGCAAATCTCTGGTTGGCGACCGGATTTCCACGGGTTACTCCGGGCGTCAGGGCGGCAAGATCGAGGTAATTCCGTCCATTCAACGGCAGTGCATCGATCTCGCGTGGCAGGATAGTCTCGGCAACCTGCGTGCGAACCACCTCGACTACCGGTGGCTCCGAGACGATCTCTATTCCGCCGGCGACACTCGCCACCGGCAGATTGATTGTCAGGCTCAGTGACTGCCCGACGGTCAATGTCAGCGTCTGCTCACGTGTCGCAAAACCATTAGCTTTGATGATCAATTTATAGGTGCCAACCGGCAGATATGAAAATCGAAATCGTCCCTGCTCATCGGTCTGTCCGAGTAGACTCTGATTTCTTTCGATCGCCGTTACACTGACCGTTGCTCCGCTGACCGATGCTCCATTACCGTCCTCGACGAAGCCACTCAACATCGCCGTATTGGTAGATTGCTGCGCTCGCACTTCTCCTTCGAGCGCCAGCATGAAGATGAAACTTGATAATACTGCTACGAGCAACAAGCCCGTCAGATGACTAAATCTCTTCCGCATTGGATAGATTCCTTCCCACTTACGTAAAAAAAGTAGAACACACCCCACCCGGCAACAAACTGCCAGCCGGTCGAGTCAAGAATGATTCTTAGATCTTGCCCAGCGCACGCCAAGTCAGGCTTGCGCTGGGTTAATCATGATTGAAGCGGTGGAGAGCGTGGTGGTGAGCCTGAGTGGAGAAGGATGTCCTTGCGGATTCCGACATAATAAATACTGGATGTCGTCCGGGTCTTCGCAAAGTGGAGAACCGAGGCAAGGAGAGGCGGCTTATGGTGACTGCGCCCGTTATCGACCCCGGTCGAACAGGTTCCCCGGCACGGAGTCGAGAAATGGCTTGATCGGATCAGCGAAGTATCCGCCGCGCCAGTCTCCATCAACGGACCGGTATGATGCATTTCACAGGAGTCACTGCCGTCATCAGCACAGCACTCCATCGTGCATTCTGAAGAATCGAACACTACACGCGCGATCGGGTCGGTAATCCATCCGGCGAGAATGAAAAAGAGTACCGCCAGCGGTTTCAGATTCGATGCCAATCTGTGAGTAGAGATTATCTTCAGGTTCAGTTACTTAACGGGGGGCCTGGCCACTGGCAGTTCAGTACTGGCCAAGGGAAAAGGGGGGCAGGATGTCTGTGAACATTTGCACTGACTTAGTACGAAAGATCAACCGATGATGATCATCAGAACAAATAACGGGAAAACGAACGGGGAGTACCCTTATACCTCAGTCAGGCTTATCCAATCAACCAACTCAACCGGTTTTCTTCAAATAGTATGCAATATCTTCGATCATGCTTGTCCTGGCCCGATCAATGAATCCTTCTCCGGAAGGATTACCGGTGCACAGGGATTGGCTCGCTCAACTTTTTGCACATTCTAACCTGGATTTAACACGATGAAAGTATATTCATTTCAGGAAAAGGTCATTTCAGAGATTAGCTTAGTGAAGCCGATCGATATCATCTGATCGATCAGACGGTGTCAATTGAGAAAATGACTACCCGACAGTGGTAGAAATCTGATTTCAACACATGAAATAACAATTGGAGAAGATATGAGATTGAGCATGAACTTCACAAGGCGGACGATCGGCCGGATTGTGCCGGTCTTGATGTTCTGCCTGTTGGCTGGTCTGCCGGCACAGGCGCAGTTTGAGACAGCCGCAGTGCTTGGAACAGTGCGCGATCAGGCGGGTGCAGTGCTCCAGGGAGCGCGTGTGACATTGCGCAACACGGCGACCGGCATTACCGCGACGGCGACGACCGATGCGAATGGTGACTATTCATTCCCATCGGTAAAGATTGGAGTCTACCGTGTCTCGGCCGAGTTGCAGGGATTCTCAGTTGGAGCAGTCGAGCAGGTCAATGTAACGGTCGAGGCCCGGCAGCGGGTCGATATTACTCTCCAGGTCGGAGCGACGACCGAAGTGGTCACCGTGACCGGGCAGGCGCCGTTGCTCGAGACGGAGTCGAGTTCGAAGGGGCAGGTGATTGGTGAGAAGCAGATGATCAACCTGCCGATCCTTGGCCGGACCTATTCATCACTGGCTTTGCTGACTCCGGGTGTACGCCAGTCCCAGTCGGGCAACCAGGGCGATATCTCGTTCCGTCGCGAAGGGGCCTACAATGTCAACGGTCTGCGGAGCGTCTACAACAACTTTCTGCTCGATGGAATCGACAACAACTTCTACGGGACAACCAACCAGGGATTCTCAAACCAGGCAGTCCAGCCTTCTCCCGATTTTGTGGCCGAGTTCAGAATGTCGGTCAACACCTACAGTGCCGAATATGGGCGGACGACCGGCGCAGTAATGAATGTCTCGACGCGCAGCGGGACGAATGAGTTTCACGGAAGGCTCTGGAACTATCTGCAGAACACGGCGCTCAATGCGGCGGGTTTCTTCCGGCCGGTCGATGGGCGCAAGCCACAGGTCAACCGCAACCAGTTCGGATTTGTCATTGGCGGACCGATCATTCGCGATCGAACCTTCTTCATGCTCGATTATGAGGGTTCACGCTGGATTCAGAGCCCGTTTGGACTGGCCTCCCTGCCGACGCTCGACCAGCGACGCGGTATTCTGACCACCGATATCCGGGTTCCTTACGACTTCGTTGATGACAGCGGACGGACGGTCACGGCGGGAACAGTGATCGCCGCCGGACAGCCGGTACCGATGACGCGCTTTGCGCGGACAGTGCTTGCAAATCTTCCGGCGCCGAACCGGGCCGGTGGTGGCGCCTTTGGTGTCGCCAACAACTTCGGAGGATTCGTTCGCAATCGCCTCTTCGAGGACAAGGGCGATCTGCGCCTCGATCATACATTCAGTGAAAAGCTCAATGGATTTGCCCGTTACAGCCAGCGTCGCCAGACGATTCAGCAGCCGGGTCTGGTGACCGGTTTCTCTGGTGGCAATGCGATTGGGAACCTCGCGACCTACAACCAGCAGGTAGTTGGCGGACTGACCTGGACGGTCAATCAGAATACTATTCTCGACTATCGATTTGCAGTGACGCGTCTCGGCATGGATCGTCGGCCAGCCCTTGTTGGCGGGCCAAGTATGCGCGATCTCTTCGGGATTACCGGACTGCCGGAGGGAGTTGGGGTTCGGGGTGGAATCACTCCGCAGGATATTGGTGGTCTTGGAACGCGCATCGGTCGTCAGTCGACCAATCCACAGTCGCAGTTCCCGACGACGATCAATTCGCGGCTCAATATGACCTTTCTTGCCGGTCGCCACACTCTCAAGACAGGATATGAATAT
>CAIOZW010000193.1 GCA_903862855.1 uncultured Acidobacteriota bacterium | reverse complement strand
CTCGGCAACCTCGCCGTACCGGTTATGATCTATGTCTGCGCCATTACACTCATGGTCGTCTCAAGCCTCTGGGCTGACTTCTCGACACGCCTGGTCGTTCTCGGAGCCACGCTCTTTATGATCTCCGACTCGATCCTCGCCGCCGACAAATTCAGGCTCGAGATTCCGTGGAGCAGCACACTGATCTGGATCACCTACTATCTTGGACAGTACGGGATCGCGATCGGCTTTCTGATAGATTGCCATACGCAGGAGAAGAGAGAGGGATAATCAATGAAGGTCGAAACATCCTTTAAGACTGCCCGGGACGGAGCCGCCATCCATACTTACCACTGGAGTCCCGACTATGAGGTCGGAAGGGGGATCGTCCATATCATCCACGGTCTGTCTGAACACGCCGGACGATACGAAAGGCTGGCTGAAGAGCTGACCTCGGAGGGTTATCAGGTCTTTGCCCATGACCAGCGAGGCCATGGATTGACGGCAGGTAGCATCGACAATCTGGGCTTCGCGGCTGAGTCGGGTGGATGGCAACTTCTGATCGATGATTCAATACATCTTGGCGAGGCTGAGCGAAAGCAGTTTCCAGGGTTACCATTCTATATTTTCGGTCACAGTATGGGGACTTATGTCGCCCAGCAGATAGTCTATCAGGCGCCTGATCTACCCGATGCCGTCATCCTCTCCGGACCCAACGGCGAAACCGGAGCCCTGACCCGCATTGGCCGACTCATCGCTCGCTTCGAGAGACTGCGGCAAGGCCGACATGGTCGCAGCGACCTGATCAATGCACTCTCTTTTGGCGCATTCAACCGTGAATTTTCACCAAACCGGACATCCTATGACTGGCTTTCACGTGATGATGCGGAAGTCGACAAATACATTGCCGACCCTTTCTGCGGATTTTTGGCGACCAATCAGTTCTGGGTCGATCTGCTCGATGCAATAATCGAGATCGCTCGCCCGATCAACCGCAGTCTCATTCGTCGCGATCTCCCCATCTATATCTTCTCGGGCCGCAATGACCCGGTCAACAACCAGGGTCGGGGAGCCGAGCACCTTGCCGAGACATACCGGGCAATGGGCATCCGTAATGTCAGCTACCGGATCTATCCCAAGGCTCGTCACGAAACTCTCAATGAACTGAACCGCGACGAAGTGTTGAGTCACATCATCGAATGGCTCGACTGCCTTCGGGCCTTTCAACGCGCCAGCTCGCCGAAGCGGTCGGCTTCAAGTTGAGCAGCCTCTTCCAACTTGCCGGTCGATGGTCACCCGGCCCTATTCAAGATAGTAACGGCTGACCCAACCCTCAGTACTCCCGGTTCTGACCCGGCACCATTCTTCTCCGGTAGTGAAGTCACGCTCCCCAAGCAGGAGAACTTTTGCCCCCATCGGGAGGGCCAGAATCTTCTCGCAATCGTAACCGGGACAGCGGTGCAGGGTCAGATTGTTCAATTTGACGCGCATCGATCCCGTTGAACCCTTTGCTGGACCTGGTGATGGAGTCGGAGCTGATGTTGGTGTCTCTGTAACTCGTGGAGCAGGTCGCGTCTCAGGAATTCTGATTCCTATCTTCTCGGCCACCTCACTTCCTTTGCTGGTCACCGGGCTGAAAGCCTCCCATCCACCAGTGTAATATAAAAGCCCGCCGACCAGGGCCAGCCCGGTCAAGAGGCCACCGAACCCTATTCCAAGATCTCTTTTCTCCATCGTCTCTACTCCTTGAGATGACTACTTCCCGAACAAATCAGGCTGATGCAGGTGAGCGGACTCTATTCGTAACGCAGCGCGACAATCGGATCGAGACTTGAGGCCTTCCACGCTGGCCAGAGCCCAAAGATCAGACCAATCCCGACACTCGAGAGCAGACCAACGACAGGGGCCCAGAGTGGTACGTATGATGGAACGATCAGCCTGATGATGAGGGTCACCAGCCAGCCGATGACCAGACCGATCACTCCCCCCATACCGGTCAGCGTCATCGCCTCGATCAGAAACTGCCACATGATGTCGCGCCGTCTCCCCCCAATCGCCTTCCGGATCCCGATCTCCCGTGTCCGCTCCGTGACCGAGACAAGCATAATGTTCAT
>CAIOZW010000192.1 GCA_903862855.1 uncultured Acidobacteriota bacterium | reverse complement strand
CTTTCTTAAGGTGCTCACGTAGATATCGCTTTGATTCTCCATCCTGGAAGCCGCAGCCTGATTCGTCTTCATTATTATGGCAACCTGCTCCTGGGTCAGATTGAGAGCTTTTCTCAGATCCTGGAGGGCAAGCTCCTCGAGCATCTCATTTGTGCGCTCTTTGGCCTGCTCCTGCCGTTGAGGCGACATCTTCTCTCTTAGAGTGTTAAATGATCTTGCCATTACAGTACCCCCAGCCTTTAAAAGCGATTCCCACCACTCTGGAAACTCGTCAGCAAACCCTGCTTCCCATTCCATCTATAGCTATATAATGGCGCATTATGGATTTAAAGGATATCCGCCGTATTGTGATCATCTCTCTATTCTCAGACGACGAGCTGATGGAAAGGTTCGTTCTGAAGGGTGGCAATGCTCTCGATATTGTCCATGGGATTGGGACACGAAGTTCCATCGACATCGACTTGTCGATGCCTGGTGATTTCGAGGATCTCGAAGACGCCAGGCGGCGCATATTCAAAGGACTGAAAGAGCGTTTTGATGCCGTTGGATTTATAGTCTTTGATCAAACATTTGAGCCAAAGCCCTCACAACACCGGCCAGGTCAGGATCCTCGGTGGGGAGGATATCAGGTTGAATTCAAAATCATCTCCAGGGCGGAATTCGACAAACATCGCCACGACATCGAAGACCTCAGAAGAAATGCCCTTGTTGTGAGCCCCGGAAACAAGCGCCGCTTCAAAGTTGACATCTCAAAATTTGAGTTCTGCAGCCCAAAAGAGGAACACGAGATCGACAGTTTTACTGTCTACGCCTACACGCTGCCAATGATGGCGATTGAAAAGCTACGCGCCATCTGTCAACAGATGAGTGAATATGAGCTGCGCTCATCACCAAGAGCAAGGGCGAGGGACTTCTACGATATTCACACTATTGTGACGGCTGGGAACCTCGACCTGACAACCGAAGAGAATCGTGGGATTGTAAAGAACATTTTTGAAGCCAAGGCTGTTCCGACTTCCCTTCTTTCAAAAATTGAGGCGGCTCGTGATTTTCACGCCGTTGACTGGCCTTCTGTTGTCCAAACAGTATCGGGCACCATTGGGCCGTTTGATTTCTATTTTGATTTTGTCGTTGATCTCGCACAACGATTAAAAGTTGGCGGGATAGAATAAACGCCACTTGGGGTCATACTGTCTATCCCTGGGCAAAGCGTGCGCAAGATAAAAATCAAATTCCGTCCCGAGGCTTAAAAGCTTCGACCATTGACTCTCCTTATAGCCTGCCCGCTCCATGTAAAACCCGATTGCCTGATGATAAGGATAGACATATGCCAGCTTTTTGAGGGTGGCGAGCAGCGTGTTGGTTGACACCTGATCCAGGGCACGCTTGTAGGCATCCAGGACTTGCCAGACACCGCCAGCATAAATCGGTCGCACGGCAATATCTATCAACGTGCGCTCTACTTTGGTGACATCAAGCGACTCTCCGGCATCACTGTTGATGGTACTCACCTCAAGCCGACCGGTCGCCTTGCCGCTCAGGATCACAATTTTATAGTCCTCATAATCAAACCACAGCTTTGATTCACGCTGATGGTTTGAAAACGCTCTATTTATCCCCTCCTGGGTGAGTTGTCCTTCCGATTGCGGCTTCGCACTCTGCTCATAATTCACATAGATAGTCTTCGGGATCTGATCCGTCAGGTCGTGGAGAAACAGGGCACTGGCATGGGTTAAATACGCGTTATGACGCAGAGAGAGCCCTATCGCGTAAGGAGTTGGCTGCCCCCAGAGGTAGCGGACCTCTTTGGCCTCATAGTGGGGGGATGTTAGTTCTATTGTCCTCAGCAGAGATTGCTCGATCAAGAGTTTGATAAATCCCTTAGCTGACAGATCTGTGGGGAGTTTCCAGGCAGTTCTTTGCTCTTTGAGAATCAAAGAGATCTCCCCAAGGCGCAGGACTTTATGCTCGCGCTGTTGAAAGAAGCGGGCGATGGCTTCAAGGTTGATTTTAGTTGGCATACGCATAGTTTGTAGTTCCAAAATCCTTTAGGTATATATACCTAAAGGATTTTGATGTCAAATAAGACAACTTTTAGGTATATATACCTAAAAATGATGTTTCCACCCTGATCTGGCTCACCTGCCAGAAGCCTGGCCGGTCAGCCACGTCGCTGGTCAAGCCGTGGCCTTCAAGCTCCCTGTCCTGTGGTCATTCTTCAGCTACCTTAAAGCCCTGGGGATCCTCGAGAAGAATCCGGCTGACCAGCAGTGTGTCATGGTGCTCAAACTGCTGAATCCACCTTGCACAGTAAGGACGGGACTTCCCTGCTTCGCCACTAATTATGAAATCAACTGTTTGCGGATAAAGCTCATCGGCATGTAGAGGTGCTGCCTGTCATCAAGGAGCGGACGAAAGCCGAATTTGATATAGAAATCCCGCGCTGCCTCGTTTAAGGCAAAAACCTCCACGGCGTACACGCCAAGTTGATCGGCTACGGCCAAAACTCGTTTCAGGGCATCGGCCAGCAAGGCTTTGCCGAGCCCCTGCCCTTTCGCTTGCCGATCAACCGCGAGCCTGCCCAGATGTGCCACGGGAATTGGATAGCGAGGCAGCTTTTCAGGGATCGTGTCAAAATGCACGGAGCCGCTTGAGATCGTGTAATAACCATAGATCTTCTGATCACCAGGTCGCACGGCTACGAAAGTACGCCCCAATCCCTTTTCATCGTTCTGGCGGGCATAGCGCTTCAGAAAGTCGTTGAGGCCTGGCTCTTCGCAGTCGAAAGCGGCGCGGTCATGCTCTATGCCGAGCGGTTCAATCCGGTAGCAGGGGGCTGTCATTGGGCAATGAGCCGGTCATGGGCGGCAAAAGCAGCACGCAGGGCTTCGTGCGGCACCGGTTCCTCGTCGAGCAACGCCAGAAACTGATCGCGATCACGGTCGGAGAGCTTACGCGCTTCGTAATCCCGCAAAACCTCATTCGCCCGCTCGAGCAATGCCTGAATGGCAAAATCCGTCAGCGTCAAGCCTGAAGCAGTGGCCGCTCTCTCCACGACCTCTTTCATCTCATTCGGCAACCGGAAATTGATCCGGGCCACCGCATCAGAATTGTGGTGTTTCATTGTTGGCACGATAAAGCTCCTCCAATTCTCAGCCTATCATGCTGTGTGGCCAGCTGCCACATGTATTTATAATGGCTCGCCTGACTAACCTTAAATCCGTATTTCCTTATTGCCTTAATGTTCCACAAGCGACCTCTCCACTTTCTTCCCTATCTGACTCCCCTGCCCTTCTCATTCCGCTGAGCCAGACGATTGGCGCTTCATTCCAGGCATCACCAAGAAGCAGGGGGGCGGCGTAATTCCGGGTGGCATCGAGCATCATCTCAACCATGCCCTCCACCCGACGATCCGGCATCGGCAAGCCCCCCGCATCCTTCCACAGCCGCCACAGCCGCCACAGCCGCCACAGCCGCCACAGCCGCCACAGCCGCCCCAGCCGCCTTGCCAGTGATGAGCGGACCTGATCACGATCAAGGACCTCGCCTTCAATATCGCTCGATTTGACGACCTCTTCCGTCAGCGTGGTCAGCACGGCCTCGGCGCGCAGCCTGATGCCAAGGGACTGCATCCTCCCGATGAGTCGCCCCTGCTGCCTGCTGACATCGGCGAGCTGATCCGTGAGCGCCGCAGCGTTCCAGCGGAAAGCAGGCCATTCGTCTTGCTGATGGATGTACAGTTGCATAATCTCCGCACTCTTTGCGGAGATTATGGCACCCATTCTCCGCAGGACGACTTTGTCCAATGCTAATTTAACTGACCGGATTGCTATTTTCCTGAAATATGCTATTTTCCTGTTTAGGAAAATAATGGCATACAGGAAACTGCCAACAGAATATGACGTCAGTAATTGGATCGCAGGCGGCCATCTGGCCCTGCCCCCCCTGAGCTTCAGGCTGCGCACGGTCCGACCGCAGTGCTCCGACCGTCGATACTGGGATTACGAAGTCGAGGCAGAATGGGACACGCTGTCAGCAACCTTTGCGGTGGCATGCAGGAATCTGTCGACTCCCAAAGCCTTCGATGAGGTACTTCGCCGTTGCCGCGACACGGATCTGCCGAATGGAGTTCTGCCGCTGGTCATACTGCCCTACCTGCGACCGAGTCAGCTGGCAGAGTTGGAGGCCAACGGAGTCAGCGGCGTTGACTGGTGCGGAAATGGTGTCGTGATCGCAGGGGGGAAGTTCCGAGTCTTTCGCAGTGGAGCGCCCAACCAATTCACGACCGAATCGGCTATCAAAAATATCTATCGCCGCAACACATCGATGGTCGCGCGACTTTTCCTGATAGTTCCCGGAGTTGCCAGCGTCAGTGAGCTGCTGGCTGAGGTCAACCGCCGTAACAGACTCGCAGCGGTGACAGGCAAACCCATGATGACAATGGGTACGGTCTCGAAGGCGCTCAAACAGTTGGAAGGCGATCTGATCATTGAACGGGGTGACCGCATTCAGCTCCTGCAGGCGGAGAAGCTGTTCGATCAGCTTGCTAAGAACTATGTCGCACCCGAGGCGAGGCCCGTAAAGCTGAAGGTCGAATGTCGGTTCGACCTGCTGCCGGAACTGATAAGCTCGAAGGTTGGCGGTGAAGTGCCGATTGTCGCAACCGGATTGTCATCGGTCAGCCGCTATGCTGTGATGCAGCGCGAAGAGGTTCTCAGTCTCTACTGCACCGATGCCGGTCGAGTGAAGAGTCTGCTGGGAGGGCGCGAAACGGATCGCTTTCCGAATGTGGAGCTGATAGAGACTGCCGAGCAGTCGCTCTACTTCGATGCCCGGGGGGAGTCGGGATTCCAGTGGGCTTCGCCGGTGCAGACCTGGCTGGAATTGACGCAGGGGGACAAGCGGGATCTCGACACTGCCGCACAGGTGCGTGACTTCATCGTGCACAGCGTTGGAGGTGACCGATGGTCGAAATGATGCCTGCTCTCCGGACGGCGCTGCTCGAACTACTCTTCGAACTCCGTGATGCGGATCTTCGCCTGATTATTGGAGGCGGATACGGGCTCTATCTGAAACGAGAGCATGTCCGCCGACAGGGCTTGCGCACTCTTTTCCGCGAATGGCCCGAAGCGAGATCGACCAATGATCTCGATCTCTTCCTGCGTCCCCAGCTACTCATCAATCCATTGCAGTTGAAACCTTTGGCGGACACGCTTCGACGGCTGGGCTATCAGGCGGTACGTGGTGCTGAGAATTACCAGTTCGCCAAACCCGGCCCGACGGGTGGCCTTGAAGGCAGCATCAAAATCGACCTGCTGACCGGGCCGCAAAGCCGGTTTCGAGAAACATCAGCCAAAGTGGATGCACGCCGCGTTCGTCCTCGCCCGTCAGTTGAGCTCCACGCGCACCCGGTTGAGGAAGCGCTGACCCTGGAAGACGATCTTCTGCCGGTCACCCTGGAGGGCGGACTCGCCGACGGTTCGAGTGTTCAGGCGGTAGTCTATCTGCCTCACCCATTGACCTACGCGATGATGAAACTGTTTGCCTTTCGGGATCGGGTCAACGACGAGAACAAGCTCTACGGGTCTTATCACGCGCTCGACATTTACGGGATCATCGCCACCATGTCGGAAGTCGAGTGGAATCGGGCATTGGAACTACGCGAGCTTCATCAAGCGAGCGAGCAGATCAAAGAAGCCGGAAGGATTGCAAACCAGTATTTCGCCTCGCTGAGTCACCAGGGAATGGTCCGAATGCGCGAAAGTCCTTATTGTCGCGCGGGGCTTCAGTTGGAAGAATTCTGCAGTGCTATTCTGGAAATTTTCCCGCTCTGCTGACAGATCGTGCTCAATCATAGTTGAGGTGATTGACCGCATTCTGCTCGAGGTTCTCCCGATTGTGATCATAGCGCATGACGGTCTTCGGGTCTTCGTGGCCGCTCTCTCCACGACCTCTTTCATCTCATTTGGCAACCGGAAATTGATCCGAGCCACCGCATCAGAATTGTGATGTTTCATTGTCGGCACGATAAGGCTCCTTCAATTCTCGGCCTATCATGCTATGTGGCCAGCTGCCACATTTATTTATGATGGCTCGCCTGACTAACCTTAAATCAGTATTTCCTTATTTCCTTAATGTTCCCCAAGCGACCTCTCCACTTTCTTCCCTATCTGACTTCCCTGCCCTTCTCATTCCGCTGAGCCAGACGATTGGCGCTTCAGGCACCCAGAAGAAGAAGGGCGTCAAGCCTCTGCCTCAGTGACTGTCGCAAGCGAATAGCTCGTACTTCGGCCACCTGCGCTGTCTTTGACGAGGAGGCCTTGGTTGACAAGGTCGTTGATGTCACGAGTGGCGGTGTCCTGGGACGTCTTCATGATTTTCGCCCATTTGGACGAGGTCATCCTGCCCTCAAACCCGTCCAGCATCCGGTTGAGCATGGCGCGCTGCCGGTCATTTAATTGCTGACCTGCCGCGTGCTCCCAGAAGCGGGCCTTGTAGATGACGCTCTCAAGCGTGCTCTCCGCTCCGTCAAATGCACGACCGAGACAGGCCAGGAACCACTGCAGCCAGGGGGTAATATCGAGGTCCCCCCTCTGTGTGGCCTCCAGAACATCGTAATAGGCTTTGCGTTCCTGCCTGATCTGCGCCGAGATGCTGTAGAAGCGTTGCGGACTCCCTTCCGAACG
>CAIOZW010000191.1 GCA_903862855.1 uncultured Acidobacteriota bacterium | reverse complement strand
TCAGGTCGCTTCATTATTTCGTACCTGTTTTTTGGTAAGTAAAGTCTACATCGATACCTGATGAGCACGTGAGATACCTGCGATATAAACAGTCTCGGTGTAGAGGGTGAATTTGATGAAACCCGAGGGGGGTGGCAAGCTCTGGCGGTGTTCAGATTTACTCAGTTTTACAAGATCGCTGACAGGAATTGATGCCACGAATAGTAATGGGGGCCCTTTCGGTCCCCCGTTTCAGCAGCGTCCTCAGCCATTAGGGTATTTACCGCTGCTAATTGAACGAATTATGGTCAATACAATCTACCTTGTCAATAAGTGGTATGGCCTTTTCATGCCCAACAAACGTAAACTTTTTGTAAGGTAAATTAAACACGGAGATCCTCCCAGGGCTCTCCTGATCCTGATGCATGCCCTCTGCCGCCCAATTGCATTCAGAAAAGCCCGAGCACCTTCAGCTTAAATAGATGCTATCGGGCAGTATCCCCCCTCTCTATTGAGTGGGATCTCCCAACTTGAGCAGACCGGCTTCATCAATGACCATTATCCCAAGCTCCCGGGCCCGGTCGAGCTTGCTGCCAGCCTCCTCGCCAGCTACGACATAATCGGTCTTTCGGCTCACACTCGACATGACCCTTCCACCTCGCTGCTCGATGAACGACTTTGCCTCGTCCCTCTTCATTGTTGGCAGTGTCCCGGTTACAACAAACTGCCTTCCTTCAAAGACGCGCTCGACCGTCCCGCTTGATGATCCATTATCATCGTCGATTACCATTCGAACCCCATACCCCTCAAGTCGACCGATCAGCGCGTGATTCTCGGCCGCCTCAAACCAGGCGTGAACCGCAGCTGCCACGACTTCGCCAATCTCATATATCCCCGCCAGCTCTTCCGGTTCCGCCTGCATAAGGCGCTGCATCGACCTGAAATGATTGGCCAGAATCTTTGCTGTTCGCTCGCCAACGTGCCTGATCCCGAGACCAAAGATGAGCCTGGCCAGCCCGGCTTCCTTGCTCCTCTCGATCTGATCGAGGAGATTGTCGACCGACTTCGCCCCCATCCGCTCGAGATCGAGCAGCTCCGGTCTCCTCTCCCGCAACCGATAGAGATCTCCAATCCCGCTTACCAGGGGCACTCCCTGCCGTGGCAAAGTCAACTGTTCGACCAGGGCCTCACCCAGTCCGTCGATCCGCATCGCTCTTCTTGATGAAAAATGGAGGATTCCTTCACGAATCTTGGCCGGACAGGAGATGCTTGGACAGCGGCTGACCACCTCCCCGGTTGGCCTGATCAGCTCGACTCCGCAGACTGGACAATCGGCAGGAAAGTCGAACGGAGTCTCTTCTCCCGTCCGCCGATCGGTTATCACCTTCAGAACCTGTGGGATGATCTCACCACTCTTCTCGATAAAGACCCAGTCACCTTTCAGAACTCCCAGTCGCTCCATCTCGTCCCTGTTGTGGAGACTCGCACGCGAGACGATTGTCCCGGCCAGTCGTACCGGTTCGAGAATCGCTACCGGCGTCACCGCTCCGGTTCGACCAACCTGATAGACTACGTCAAGCAGACGCGTCGATGCCTGACGCGCCGGATACTTGTAGGCGATTGCCCAGCGCGGCGATCGAGCCGTCGCTCCCATCATCTCCTGCAGCCGCACCTGGTCGACCTTGACTACCACGCCGTCGATCTCATAAGGCAGTTCATCCCGCCCTTCATTCCACCGCGAACAGTAATCGATCAGCTCTTCCAGATCCCGACAGCGGGCAAAGGTAGGATTGACCCTCAACCCATGCTGCTCCATCCATTCCAGTGACTCATGATGCGTCGCGAAGGGTGGCTGGCCATCGAGGAGGACCTGATAGCAGAAGATCTCCAGTCGACGCTCGGCGACAATGCGCGGATCAAGCTGCCGCATCGTCCCCGCCGCCGCATTGCGAGGATTGGCAAAGAGCGGCAGGCCCTGTTCCTCCCGCTCGGCATTGATCTGCGCGAAGACCGCCATCGGCAGATAGACCTCACCACGTACTTCGATCGTTCCAGCTGGCAGTGGCTCCTCATCCGCCAGCCGCAGGGGGATTGAACGGATCGTTCGCGCATTGCCGGTGACCACCTCACCTCGAACTCCATCGCCACGCGTGACCGCCCGCTGCAACTGCCCACCCTCGTATATCAAAGAGAGGCTCAATCCATCGATCTTCAGCTCTGCCACATAGTCAAGGTCTTCCTCACCCGCAAGTTTCCCACATCTCCTGACCCAGTCACCCAGATCGTCAATGCTGTAACTGTTGTCCAGCGAAAGCATCGGCCGCAGATGGAGGTACTCTTCAAAGCCTACCGCCGGCTCTCCCGACACTCGTTGCGTCGGACTGTCCGGTGTCACCAGTTCCGGATGCGCCTTCTCCAATGACTCCAACTCCTTCATCAAGGCATCATACTCGACATCGGCAATCGTCGGTTCGTTCAACACATAGTAGCGGTAATCGTGCTGGTTGATCTCTTTTCGTAACGCTTCGATTCTCGATTCATTCCCCATCTGCCGCCTCCTTTCTCCACTGAGATAGACCGCTCCACACCTCCGCCTGACCATGACCGATTCCGACAGTCACGCGACAATCGTCTCTCTTCTCACCGTCACCTCATCCAGTCGCGCTTCGTTGACCTCATATCCGATTCCGGGTTCACTTCTTCTGATGATCGTTCCGCGCGGCGTAACCTCCACCTCGGGACTGATGATGTCCTGTGTCCAGTAACGCTTTGATGCCGATACATCTCCCGGCAGGACAAAACCAGCCTGGGTCGCCATCGCAATGTTATGCGCCCGACCCACCCCGGCCTCAAGCATCCCTCCGGACCAGACCGGAATCGCTCTCTCCCGGCAGAATTTCTCGATCCGTTGCGCCTCGAAGTGGCCGGAGACCCGCCCCAACTTGATATTGATGATCCGGCAGGCCCCAAGCTGGAGCGCTTTCCTGGCATCAGCAACACTCAGAATCGATTCATCAAGACAGATTGGAGTCGCCAGCTGTCGTTGCAACTCTGCGTGATCGATGATGTCATCATAGGCGAGTGGCTGCTCGATCAGCATCAGCCCGAATTCATCGAGCCGGCGGAGCATCTCCGCATCCTCCAGGGTGTAGGCTGAATTCGCATCCACCGTCAAGGCAATCTCCGGATACTCCTGTCGTACGGCACGCACCATCTCATAGTCCCGGCCTGGCTTGATCTTCAGCTTTATTCGCTGATATCCGGACTTCAGCTCATGCTCGATCTTCTTCAATAGCGCGGCATCCGTCTCCTGCAGCCCAATTGAGACTCCACAGGGTATCTCCTCAAATGTTCCACCCAGCAGCTTCCAGAGCGGAACTCCCTGCCTCTTCGCCTCCAGATCCCAGATCGCGGTCTCGATCGCTGCCCTTGCCATCCGGTTTCCTCTGATCCGGCCGGTCAAGGCTCCGGCTTCGGCAGGCCCTTCAATCTCGCGTCCAATCGTGTATGGACCGGCAAAATCACGCAGCACGATCCACGCCGTGTCCGTTGCCTCATGATTGTAGAATGGGCCCTCGTTACAAGTGCACTCTCCCCACCCGGTCTGACCTTCACTGTAGACCTTGACGATGATGATCCTGCGCCCGGTCGTTACCCCAAAACTGGTCTCAAATGGCGCCACCAGCGGCAACCGGATCTCGCGCATCTCTATCCGTTCAATCTTCATCAGCTTCTCTCCTTTTCAATAAATGCATGGCCGCCCTATGCCCTCTCACTCTCTTCCTCATGCCGATCCGGGTAGAAGAGGTATCGACTCTCCAGGCCCGGCGTCGTTTCGAACCCGGCACAGTAGTTTCCACGCGCCAGCTCCTCCAGAAATCCAGCGCGCGTCGCGAGCTGTCTTGATCGAGCCTGCTCATTGTCGAGTGCCTTCACCTTTTCGATGTCCCACGGAATCTTTACCGTACCCACCGCTTCGCCCCTCTCACTCTTCTTACCGGCAAGAATGTCATTGACCCGCTCCGATCCAACCCACCACTCCACAAAGAGTCGATCCGTGTCCAATCCCCGGTGGAGAGCACTCGTGCTGCTGTTCCCGTAATAATTGACCTTGTACTCTCGGATCACTACTCCCAACTTTCGGATATTCAGATTGGCATTTCGAGATTGGAGCGGATCGAATGTCCACCGTATCAGCGGAACCTTAGTCTTCAGTGCCGTCTCACGCTGCTCGAGTTTGAGACTCAACCCCACTCCCATATCTCGCCACGATGGCTCCACCGCCAGCATGTGCGAGTAGTAGAAGGGGCGTCGTCGCTCATCGAATGCCGCCAGTGCGTGCGAAAACCCGATCAGCTGCCCCTCCTCGTCAAATGCTCCGTGAGTCATCCCTCCGCTGTGCAGATTGATGACAAATGCTCGCAATGGAATGATGTCCAGGTCGGTAAACTGCCAGACGCTCCGCTGCAACTCGATGCAGGACTGGAACTCCTCGTGCCTTGTGCAAAGCCGAATCGTGTACCTCCGCTCTTCATTCTGGTCCCTGTTCATTCGTCACCTCACTCCTTGTCTCCATTTGGCGCTGGGAAACTCCTTTTATATGCTCTGCGTCGGCGCTCTGCAACTTTTTCTTTCTTACCTTGCGCACTGACGATCAACCATTCGAGCATTTTCCTGGGCAATCGCATTTACCTTCCAGCCATCATTCTGGCTTCGTGTCTACGTGTGAGATCTCTCTGACCGGTGGCTTCCTGATGGCCTCACGCGAAGACGCGAAGGCGCGAGGGAGCGGCGGTTCGCGGACCACCTCTAAACGTACCCCGGCTCCGAGACAGACCCTGTGGAGTCAATATTCCTCTATCCGCAGTGTATGATCATCCGCCACCTGAGCTGGTAAGTCAGCAATCCGCAGCGGACAAGGATGACGCCATCGAGGATGAGATGATACTACCTGCAGCGGCTGGGGGTGGAACATTCTCTCAACTCACAATGCGATTGCCCAGGAGCATTTTCAAACTTTTTTAAAAAAGTGCAAAATACCTATTGACTCAAATCTCGAAATACATATAATCCCAAATTCGTCGCTACGACAGGAGCACGACAGAGAAACGACAGCAGAGTGTTAATACGCTTGTCGTATCTCAAAAGTTTTTTCTGTGGCGATGAATTGATCATTCAATGTGTCACGCATTTAATGGTTTGATAATTGGTTCCGATCCGGAGAGTTGAGCAGAATATATTTTCTGCACAACCGCCAGGCCCGCTGATCTGTCTCAAGATCTGCAAGCCGGCCCACATCGGTTCGTTGGCCAATCGATATTTGAAAACTAGGCAGAGCGTACAATACGTCGATACCTTTAAGAGATTAGTCTTGAAAGACCAATAATTGAAAAGGTCATTCGAACATCGGGAAGAGAAGAGATCAGGAGACTGATCTCGGAAAAGTCTGATT
>CAIOZW010000190.1 GCA_903862855.1 uncultured Acidobacteriota bacterium | reverse complement strand
TTGGTGGCCAGCGTCATCTGCTGCCCGTCCGCGCAGAGGTGCTGCTTGGTCGTGAAGCGAACCGAGAATATTCAAGAAATATGATCGAATTCAGGCAGTACCAGAAGTTCGAAACCGATCTGAAAATCGTCCCCGAGAATGGCCAGTAGGATCTGTTGTCACTGATCATTACAAAATATACACTTTGAAACTGGACGCGATCGGTTTTAGTCTGCCCGCCACAACCGCAACTGTATTCATATAATCGAAAGTGAAGCGTCCCCTTTTGTATAAGGCTCCGCGTACCGTGCGGTTGTTACACAGTGTTCCGGCTCTCTGATTTACCATTTCTTTAGACCTGTCTCTCCTGGTGTCAAATGCCATCAGAAAACCGGAGTCAGGGCGGCAAGTGCTGTACATTATTCGACCAGTTTGTGTGCTCATTCATCACGCGATCACCAGATTTCTGGTCACCTATTTCAATTGAAACGAGGCCTTTCTCTATGCAATTAACCCTGATCGACTGGCTGATCATGGCCATCTACTTCATCTTCGTCCTGGGAATCGGTTTTGCACTCAAGCGCTATATGAAGACCAGTACCGACTTCTTTCTCTCTGGAAGATCGATACCTGCCTGGATAGCCGGCCTCGCCTTTCTCTCCGCCAATCTCGGCGCCCAGGAGGTGATTGGCATGGCAGCTTCGGGAGCAAAATATGGAATTTCAACCAGCCACTTCTACTGGGTTGGTGCGATCCCGGCAATGGTCTTTGTCGGTCTCTTCATGATGCCTTTCTACTATGGTTCACGCGCCCGTTCAGTTCCCGAGTATCTCAAACTCCGTTTCGATGAGAAGACGCGTGGTTTTAATGCCATCTCTTTTGCTGCCATGACCGTCTTCTCCTCCGGGATCTCGATGTATGCCATGGGACTCCTACTCAATCTCCTGCTGGGCTGGGACTTCAATCTCAGCATCTGGGTGTCGGCCTTCATTGTTTTAGCCTATATCCTTTTAGGTGGACTGACCTCCGCGATCTATAACGAGGTTCTCCAGTTCTTTCTTATCGTTTTTGGCCTTGCGCCACTCGTCTTTCTTGGTCTTCGCGATGCAGGTGGTTGGAGCGGTCTTCAAACACGACTGGCCAATGTTGCCACCTCGAATGGATATTCACCCGGAGCCTGGACCAATTCGTGGAGACTGATGCACGACTCATCTGCAAACCCGATGGGAGTCGAATGGTTCGGCATGGCGATGGGGGTTGGTTTTGTCCTCTCCTTCGGCTATTGGTGCACCGATTTCCTTGTAGTCCAACGAGCCATGGCTGCCGATTCAATGCAGGCTGCACGCCGCACTCCACTGATTGCTGCTGTACCCAAGATGCTCTTTCCGTTCCTCGTCATTCTTCCCGGCATGATTGCCATCGCCCTCACATATCAGGCTGGGGAGAGCGGTTTCAGTCTACCCCGCAAGGTTGATGGCAATTTCAACTATGATATGGCCATCCCGCTCATGCTCTCTCACTACTTTCCAAATGGACTTCTCGGTCTTGGCCTGACGGCGCTCATTGCCAGCTTTATGTCCGGTATGGCGGGAAATGTGACCGCATTCAATACGGTCTGGACCTACGACATCTATCAGTCATACATCAAAAAAGATGGCACCGATCAGCATTACCTTTGGATGGGGCGTATGTCGACAGTCTTTGGAATTGTCATCTCCGTTGGAGCTGCATATGTGGCAACGCGCTTCAACAATATTATGGATATGCTTCAATTGGTCTTCGCCTTTGTCAACGCTCCCCTCTTTGCCACATTTCTTCTGGGCATGTTCTGGAAAAGGGCAACCGGTCACGGCGCCTTCATTGGGCTTGTGGGTGGAACTCTTGGCGCGGCGATCCACCATGGTCTTTCCCTGCCCAGAGGTGGACTTCCCGGTGTCAAGGGAGGCTGGATTACGACGCTCCACACCTATCCAAGTGAAATGGCGCAGAACTTCTGGACGGCAATTCTCGCCTGGACGGTCTGTTTCAGTCTCACAATTGTCGTTAGCCTCTTTACGCGTCCTCGCAATGACAGTGAGTTGACCGGTCTTGTCTGGTCACTTACTGAAAGACCACGTGACGCCGATCTCAACTGGTACCAGAAACCTTCCGTTCTCGCCGGACTGGTTCTGATCCTTGTCATCATTCTCAACATCATTTTCTGGTAATCAGAAACAAGGGAGGTCTGACCAATGGGACTCGATATTCGCTTACCGATTGGATTTATGTTTGTCTTTGTCGGTCTTCTCCTGACCGGCTATGGAATCTTTGGTCCGTCAGAGATCTATAACCGCTCACTCGGAATCAATGTCAATCTTGGGTGGGGAATCGTACTACTCGTCTTTGGCCTGTTGATGATGTTCCTCGGACGACACAGCCTTAAGCAGGGTAAAGATTAGTCATACGCCAGGACGAGCCAATAAGAGTTGAATGATCGATGGAACGGCAAACGCAACAAGACTCTATACCAGGCCAAACACTGGTTCAGGCAGTATCGTGGGCTGGAGCCCATCAGACCCAGTCGTATAACTCTGCCTGAACCAGTGACCAGGGCGAATGATACGGAGATTGAGCTGGTCGCGGTCTGCCTTCTAAAGGCTGGTGTCCACAGAAGCCTCATCTATCCCATCAGGGAGATTTACAAGGATCTTAGGGAAGTACAGGAACTTGACTACAATGCGGGAAGATGGAGGTGTCAGGCAGGTGGAATGCAGCTCAATCCACTTGCCTGACACTGATATCCGGGATCGATTCGATGGTCTCTATGATCGCTGAAAGTGATGTCTGTTCAACGAAGAACAGGACAGATCGCGAATACCCACAAGTTCCGTAAGAGCTGAAGCTTTGTCCATAGATTCTCGGAAACCATTACTGATTATTCTTGGTGACTTCACACCAATTACCATACAATCACGTTCGGCCAGCTTCGGCATATAACCCCCCGCGTACTGTTTAGGCATAGTGAGATTCAAGGACGTCTTATCGGGGCGTCAGAAAGAGAGAGGCCGTGTCTACCCCTCCATCGAGTGACACGAATGCGCAAGAAGCACAACCTGTCTACGATGTATTCCTGAGCCACAACAGCGCCGATAAGGCTCACGTCGAGGCACTGGCAGTACGGCTCCAGAACGAAGAAATGCTTCAGCCATTTCTCGACATGTGGCATCTCATAGCAGGCGATCCCTGTCAGGAAGCGCTTGAAGAGGCTCTCGACCAGAGCAGAACGTGTGCGGTTTTTCTCGGGCCAAGCGGGCTCGGGGCCTGGGAAATTGAGGAGATGAGGTCTGCCCTCGATAAGAGAGTCGGGAACAGATCATTCCGCGTGATTCCGGTGTTACTGCCTGGGGCAAATCCGCAAGATAACAAGACACTGCCGAGCTTTCTCCGCCGTCTCATGTGGGTTGATTTCCGTGGAGGTCTGGATGATGCGGAGGCGTTTCGACGGCTGGTTGCGGGCATTCGCGGGGTTGCACCTGGTAGCGGTCTTACTGGCATTCCGAAGCCTCGGC
>CAIOZW010000189.1 GCA_903862855.1 uncultured Acidobacteriota bacterium | reverse complement strand
GACGAGGCTGCTCGCAATCAGCATGAAGCTCATGATCACCGCGGCCGAGATCAGCAACTTGCGTGTATTGTGGATCCGGCCAAGAGGTATCTTCTGGTTGTCATCAGGATCACCCTTGACCAGCGGCATGACCGCTACACCGGTCTCGAAACCCGAGAGTCCCAGCGCCAGTTTCGGAAAGACCAGCAGGGCAAGTCCGACCATCAGGAGCGGATTCCCCTTCACCGCCGGAATCGTCAGCAGTGCCGTCTTCCAGGCAGAGAAGGCCTCCGGATGAACTGCCAGCTCAAAGAGGCCTCGCGCGACGACAATCAGATTGAGAACCAGGTAACAGGCCACCAGCAAAACCGCCAGACCGATCGCCTCCTTGAACCCCTTCAGAAAGATTGCTCCAAGCATGAGCAGCAGAACAAGCGTCAACTCGACCCGGTGCGTTTCGAAGAAGTGCGGTGCAAAGGGATTTTCGACGATGTGGGCCGTTGCATCGGCGGCGGAGAGTGTAATCGTGATGATGAAGTCGGTCGCCACAAAACCGAGCAGCGCCAGAATGAAGAGCTTGCCGCGCCAGCGTGGCAGAAGGTCCTCGAGCATCGAGATCGAACCTTCTCCGTTCGGGCTCTCCCTGGCGACGCGCCGGTAGATCGGCAGTGCCCCAAAGAGGGTCAGCAGAACGAGAATCAGCGTTGCGATTGGCGAGAGCGCTCCAGCGGCCAGAAAGGCAATCCCCGGCTGATAGCCGAGTGTCGAGAAGTAGTCGACACCGGTCAGGCACATGACCTTCCACCAGGAGTGGGCATGCCCTTGACCCTCTGTTTCGTTTGAACCTTCGGTCTCTCTGTTCTCTCCGCGAAGAAACCAGTCTCTGAGTGAACTGCGTGTAGGTAAGTGGGAATGTTTTGTCGGCGGTGCCGTGATCTCGTCCATGTCCTTTTCATCCAGCCGGCTCATCGCTCTGCCGGATGCCTTTGCTCGATCTCGACTGGCTCCGCGCCTTTACGGGAGTCAGAGTGGTAAGAGCCAACGGTTATCCTACCACCATCAGGGGCTGACGGAAAGTAACTACTTCGACATATCAGACCGATGATCGTTGGTGCTGGTGGCTCACCAGTAAAAAAGGGACCGGCACCGCAGCACCGATCCCCCTTCAAATCAGCTTCAGGCCCTCTCTAATCTGCCCCAAGCGGCTGGAGCGGCTCTGGCAATCCATCGACAATCGGTTCGGTCGCCGGTTCTTTCTCACCGCGCTCCTCGATGATCGTGTAGATCGTCGGAATGAAGAGGAGCGTAATGAGCGTTGAGGTAAGCATTCCGCCAATCACCACGCGGGCCATTGGCGCCTGGACTTCCGAGCCCTCCCCAATTCCAAGCGACATGGGCACCAGTCCGAGAATCGAGGTGAGGGTTGTCATGAGAATCGGACGAAGCCTCGTCCGCCCAGCCAGTTCGACGGCATGACGCAGAGTGAGCTTATCGCGGTAACGCAACAGGTTGGTATAGTCGATAAGGACGATCGCGTTGTTGACGGCGATACCCGCCAGCAGGATCGCACCGATAAAGGCCTGCATGTTGAAGGTCGTTTTGGTCAGGAAGAGGGCCAGGCTGACCCCAATCGCCGCGAGCGGGATCGAGAAGAGAATGATCAGCGGATCGCGGAGTGACTCGAATTCCGAGGCCATGACCATATAGACAAGGACGATCGCGACGATCAGACAGAAGAGCAGCTCCTTGAACGACCGCTGCTGCTCTTCATATTCGGTACCATAATTGAATGAGAAGCCCGAGGGCATGTTGAATCCCTGGAGCCTGGTATCGATGTCGCGCATGATCGAGCCCATGTCACGGTTGGCAAAACCGGCTGAGACACGGACGAGCCGTTCCTGATCCTGACGCTCGATCGAGACAGGTCCCTCACGGCGCACCATTCGGACCAGATCCCCAATGGGTACGTTCTGACCGCTCGGGGTGAGTACCGTCACATCCTTGAGCTGGCCGATATTGGCTCGTTGCTCTTCACTCAACCTGACAAGGATGTCAAACTCCTCACCCTCCTGTCGAAACTGACTGGCGCGACGACCGCCAATGACCGTCTCGAGGGTGTTGGCGACATCGGAGGCGTTGATGCCGAGTGAAGCAGCCTTGGCGCGATCGACCTGGATGACCATCTCCGGCATACCCTCACGCCGACTGACCTGTGAATCGGTGATACCCGGAACCGTGTCCATGATGTCCTTGACCCGGCGGGCCACATCGGCCGCCGTCAGCATATCGAATCCACGAATCTCTACCGAGAGACGATCGCCGGTGGAG
This sequence comes from uncultured Acidobacteriota bacterium, assembly GCA_903862855.1. Lineage (GTDB taxonomy): Bacteria > Acidobacteriota > Blastocatellia > RBC074 > RBC074 > CAIOZW01. The sequence continues at coordinate 1,629 of CAIOZW010000189.1, read as the reverse complement.
TTGCCCATGCGCTGGGCAAAATTGCTGCTGCTTGAACGGGCACGGACGATCATGCCTGGCTGGATCATCAGCTTTGGCCGCAGAGCGTTGACAATATCGAAGGTCGACCGCTGACGCTGCTCGTGCGGAGTAAGCATGACCCGCAGCTCCGAAGTGTGGGTCGAGGAGGACATCCAGCCTCCGCCACCAACCTCGGTCAGCATGCTGCGCATCTCGGGAACTTCACGACGGACGATCCCTTCAAGCTTCTTCGTCAGCTCATCTGTCACCTCGATGCGGGTTCCGGCCGCAAGCTCGACGTTCACCCTGATCTCTCCCTCGTCAGTCTCCGGCATCATCTCAAATCCGATGAAAGGGATGAGTGAGACTGCACCGGCAAAGAGAAGGATCGCGCCAATCACGACTGTCTTGCGGTGGTTGAGCGACCAGCGAATCGCGCGCTGATAATTATCATCCAGTGCGTCCAGCATCCACCCGGTCGAGACGACAAGGCTATTGAGCAGCGGGTGGCGTTTGTCGTCGGGCGCCTTGACGCGTAGATACTTCGCACAGAGGACCGGGACAAGCATCAGCCCGATGACCAGCGAGAAGACCTGTGAGAAGGCGACAATATAGGCGAGCTGCTTGAACATTACCCCGGTCATGCCGGTCAGGAAGATGAGCGGGACAAAGACGGCAACCGAGGTGAGTGTCGAGGCGATGATCGCCGTCGTCACTTCACTGGTCCCGGAGATCGAGGCCTCTTCGTTCGAGAGACCGAGTTCGCGATGACGGAAGATATTTTCAATAATGACGATGGCGTTGTCGACGATCATCCCGACGCCCAGCGCGAGCGCACCAAACGACATGGTGTTGAGCGTGAACCCGCCCGCATACATCAGCATGAACGTGCCGATGATCGTGATCGGAATCGACGCGGCAACGATCAGTGTACTGCGGATGTTGCGCAGAAAGAGGAGCAACGCAAAGATCGCGAGCAGGCCACCGGAGATCGCTGACTCACGCAGATTGTTGATCGACTGGGTGATGAACTTCGATGAATCGAAGATCGGCTGTATTCTGATGTTCGGGAAGAATTTGGAGATCTCGGCGAGCTCTTTGGTCACGTTCTCCGAGACGGTGACGGTGTTGGCACCCGACTGCTTGCGAATCGAGAAGCGAATTCCCGGCTTGTCGTCGATGCGCACCATCTGGCGTATCTCTTCGTGACCATCCTCGATCTCGGCAACGTCCTTCAGGTAGATCGGGGTTCCGCCACGTGATGTGACGACGACATTGCGGATCTCCTCGACATTCTGAAATTCACCCTGCGAACGGAGGAGGACTTCGTACTTTCCCTCTTCCATCGGACCGACCGGACGATTCTGGTTCTCGGCGCGAAGGATGTTGACAATCTGATTGACCGAGAGATTGTATGAGCGGAGCTTCTCGGTCTGGAGACGTACCTGTATCTCACGCCGCAAGCCGCCGCGAATATCGACGGCCGCTACTCCGGGAACGCGCTCGATTCGCGGCTGGATATCCTTCTCGAGGAGTGTTCGCAGCTCACGCGCATCCATATCGGCCGAGACGGCGAGAAACATGATCGGGAATTGCGATGTATCAAACTTGAAGATCGTCGGCGGCTGG
>CAIOZW010000188.1 GCA_903862855.1 uncultured Acidobacteriota bacterium | reverse complement strand
GAACAATATCTATGCGGCGTTCCTTCAGAACGCCTGAATGGGGGGCCACGTTTACCCAGGGTTGCACCCTGGGCTGGTATGCGGCGCCCCGTTGGGGCGCTGAAGGAAATCTGCATTTATGGTACGGAATGTCCAAAGTCCAGGGGGCGGTTCGTGAACCGCCCCAGCCATTCGCTAAGTGCAACTCTCCCAGTGATCGGGTCGGTGCGTCGTCATCATTCCGGGATGGCCATTATTGTCAGGATACGCCCCATAACGCCCAAAGTCCGGATGCTCGCTTTCAGACGCGCGGTCCCACCATGTCGGCCATCAGGTCTGGTTGCTATTTCGAAAGTAGCAACCTTGACAAGACGGGACCGACTCGACAAAATTCAGCATCGGAGATTTAGCGTCGGCGCTTTACCGTCTTCTCACACATAATTGGAGTCACTCATCAATCCATGGATCAGGTTGATCGACCAACGAATACCGAGCAGTCACCAATCTGCCTGAATTGCGGGGAGCCGATGAGCGGCCGGTTCTGTGCCAGTTGCGGGCAGCGGCATGAGACTCATCCGCCGACGGTTGGCCACCTGTTGGGAGAGGTCGCCGAGACCCTCACTCACGCCGATTCACGCCTCTGGCGTACGCTCCGGCTGCTCTTGACAAAGCCAGGTCTGCTGACGGTCGACTTCCTCGCCGGGCGGCGTGATCGTTATCTCCCGCCGATCCGTCTCTATTTTATTCTCAGCTTCATCTTCTTCCTGATTCTCGCCCTCGACAGCGGAGATAAGACGAGCGAGGTCAACGCCGACTTCAAGGGGGCGGTCGAGAATTGTCAGCAGCTAAAGTACAATGGGCCTTTCCCGCAGAAGATCGAGCCCCGGCTCCGCAATGCCTGTGTACGAACCATGCAGGACCTGCAACAGGGAGGTGAGCGGATCAGCCGCAGTTTCCTGCAGGGGCTGCCCAAGGCGATGTTTGTGCTGCTGCCGCTCTTTGCGGCTATGATGAGTCTCTTCTACTGGCGGCCGCGAAGACTCTATGCCGAGCACCTGCTCTACCTGATCCACAACCACAGCGCGGCGTTCCTTGCCATGACCATCGTCACCCTGATCGACCGTGTCATTCCGGCCAGTTACAGCGGATACCTGATCCTGCTGCTGCTGGGCTGGCTGGGCTGGTACTGTTTTCGTGGATTGCAGGTCTTTTACGGCCAGAGTTGGAGTCGAACACTGGCCAAATTTATGCCGATGCTGCTGCTCTACTCTATCCTCGCGGTGGTGATTCTGACCTTTACCGGGATTGCCTCGGTTCTCACAATCTGAGTTCCCGAATGAGGAGGGAGGCTACCTGACCTCGTTGAGCTCTTCTTCCGGGACCTCGGCCAGCTGGCAGTTCTGACGAAAGTTGAGGAGCCGGGCGGTGACGGTTCCTGACGAAGTCCTGGCGACGAGCTGGAGCGGCACGTGGAGACGGTCGTGGCTCATCCACATCTTCATCTCCCCCTTGCGGTTGAAGAACCGGCCCGGGCCGAAGAGCTGCGGTTCGAGGCGGACAGCCTTGATCTTGCCACAGGCGGTCTTCAGCTTCTCGGTCTTGCCGACGCGTATCTCGAAACTGTAGTTCTCCTCATCATAACTGACCGGAAAGACCATGGTCTGGCCTTCCTTGTACTTCTGCAGTCGGACAAAGTAGATCGCCGTAAGCAGGCTGAGCATGCCCTCTTCGCGGGGCAGGTTCTTGATCTTCGGAGGTACCGCTGCGTTGGCGAGGTTGGTTGTCAGGTACTTCACCTGCTGTTGGGTCTCATCGAAGAGACCCGACTGGGTGCGGTGCTTCTTGCCCTCCTTGATCTCATCGAAACTGAGGCGGGTCGAGAAGTCGCGCGGCGAGACGAGGTTCTCGAAGCGATCGTGAACATCGATTCCGAGGATGGCGAGCAGGATTCCCTTCGAGATGGCCGTCGAGCGCAGGCGGATCAGCTGCTCTTCAGCTGGTGGCGCGTAGTCGATATTGAGGCCGGGAATTGGCGATGCCGGGCCAAGGTTCTCGAAGCTGACGATGCCAACGGTCGCATAGATCGGGAAGCGGGAGTACTTGATCTCGTACTCGAGCTTCTCGCCGGTCGGGATCTCGAACCCTTTGGTGAAGTCGCGCCGGAGGGGGAGCAGTCGCAGGCTCTTCCCGTTGGTCGAACTGGCGGTATCTTTGGAGGGTGATGGAGCAGGTATTGCCGCAGGGTTGACGGCCGGTTGAGGATCCTGAAGGCGTGCCTCGACCGACGCCAGGGAGGCGATGAGAAGCATCAGCAGTAACAGGAGCAAGGTCGAACGGCGCATCGGTGATTCCTCTTCAATGAATGCTCGTGATCAAAGCCAGACGATCTTCGCGATCAGGATGATGATGACGAAGAGCAGTCCGATCGTCAGACGGTATTCACGATGGTTGAGATACTGTTGCAGATCGAAGCTCTGCTCGTTCAGGTGGCGTTGCCAGCCACCGGCCGGCGTCAGACGTGGAAAGAAGAGCGGGACCTCGCGAGCCCAATTGAGATACTGATCACCGAAGAGCTCCGCGACGTGGGTAGCTTCGGCGCGGATCGTCGGCCAGTAGATGAGCCAGAAGAAGATCACCAGCCAGAGGCCGAGGGGGAGCGAGCCACCGGCAATGGCGAAGCCGACCAGCAGCAGAAAGCTGCCAAAGTAGAGCGGGTTGCGCGTAAACGCGTAGGGTCCGCCCGTCGCCAGTTCGCGATTCTTGCGCAGATGGCCGGAGGCCCAGGCACGGATGAGCGATCCGGCGACGGCGAGCGGCAGACCAACCAGCAGGAGCTGCCAGCTCGGGCGACTGAAGACGACGTAGAGGATCGCGCTGATGAATCCAAGCGGGACACGCCAGCGCTGGATCGTCGAACGCAGATCCTCGCCCGGTGTTTGTGCCGGGCCGGGGGAGTTGGGTTGGGTTTGAGTCATGAGACGATCGGCAGGTTGGGCCGGCCGATATGCTCTCCTTTCAATCTTTTGGTCACTCCCTGCCAGACCGCGTCGACGGGAATCAGCATGCAGGAGGTGTGGCTGCAGCTCCGGCGATAGCAGTCGGTGCGGCAGTCGAGGTCGAAGCGCTCGATGACGAGGTCGGCATCATCAAATGGACCATTCCGTCGGGCCGCCGTCGGCCCGAAGATGGAGACGATCGGCGTTCCGGCCGCCGCCGCGAGGTGCATCGGGCCGGTATCACCGCCGAGAAAGAGTCGCGCCTGGGCCGCGAGGGCGAGAAACTGCTTGAGATTCGAGTCGAGCCGCTCGGCGTGTCCCGACCGGGAGGCTTCGACCACTTGCTGCGCCAGCTCCTCTTCGCCAGGTCCCGAGGTGATGAACGAATGGATACCAAACTCTTGCCAGAGGCGGTCGGCGATAGTCCCAAAACCGACCGGACTCCAGAGCTTGGTCGGCCAGCCACCACCCGGATTGAGGATCGCGTATTGGCCACCCGATCGGGCCAGGGCGTGCTCGGCAAAGGCCCGATCTGCCGGGTCGAGTGCGATGGGAAAGTCGTAGCGCTCCGGGAAGGGAACCCCGAGATGGCCGACCAGTTGCAGGTGCTTTTTGATGATATGCTGACGGTCATCGACCTCGACCAGTTCGTTCATCAGAAAGGCGGCTGCCGGTTCACGCAGCGCGGCCCGACAGAAACCGATCCGGCGCGGAACGCGTGCGAGCCGCGCGACCATGGCCGATTTGAGCAGGCCCTGAAAGTCGAGTGAGAGATCGAAGCTCTGCTGACGAAGGCGGTACATCGCCTGGCGGATCTCGACCTGCGTCTCCTGATTGGTCAGGCTGCGCCGCCAGCCGCGCAGGTTGAGTTCGATCACCTCATCGACGACCGGCGTTCCGGCAAGCAGCCTCGCCGCACCACCGCGTTCAACCGCCCAGGCCAGATGGGCTTCCGGCAGGTGGGCGCGCAGCGCGGCGATTGCCGGCAGGGTGTGGACGACATCGCCGATCGCACCTAATTTGACGATCAGAATCCGCATGAAAAACTATATCGTGATTGAGGACCCGCGACGGAGCAGCTCCCGCACTGCCGCGGCCGGGTCGGGCTGTCCGAAGACCGATGAGCCGGCGACGAAGATCTCCGCACCTGCGGCGGCGACCTCGCCGATGTTGTCGGGGACGATGCCCCCATCGATCTCGATCCGGATGCGTCGTCCCGCCGGTCCGGCAGCGTCGAGCAGCGCCCGCAGCCGACGCAGCTTGCCCAGCGCGCCGGGGATGAACCTCTGTCCGCCAAAGCCGGGATTGACCGACATCAGCAGGACGTAGTCGATCTCCTCGACCGCCTCTTCGACATAGCCGAGCGGAGTGGCCGGGTTGAGGACCAGTCCGGCCTGGCATCCGGACTGACGGATCAGGGTCAGCGAGCGGTGCAGGTGATAAGTCGTCTCGGGATGGATCGAGATCATCGTGGCCCCTGCTTTGGCAAAGGCCGGAATGTACTGGTCGGGATTCTCGATCATCAGGTGGGTATCGATCGGCAGCGTCGTGGCCCGACGCACCGCCTCGACGATGAAGGGGCCGATGGTGATGTTTGGGACGAAGTGGCCATCCATGACATCGACGTGAATAATGGCTGCTCCACCCGCCGCGGCAGCGGCAATCTGTTCACCCAGACGGGTAAAGTCGGCTGATAGAATTGAAGGCGCGATCTCGATCATCTTTCTCCTTCCGCAACCTGGTCGATCATCAGTTCAAGCGCACTATTGTATACCGTCTCGACCGATAATCGAGTCATACAGCGATGGTCGATCGGGCAGTCACGGTACATACACCTTGCGCATTCGATCCCGCTCGCGCGGATCAGTGCGGAGTGTGAGCCGGTGGGTGATGTTTCAAACTCATTGGTCGGGCCGAAGAGGGTCAGGGTCGGCCGACCGAGCGCGGCCGCAATGTGCGCCGGGCCGGTATCGTTGCTGATCACCAGCGCACAGCGGTTGAGGATCCCGAGCAGTTCACCGAGAGTGGTTGCTCCGGCAAGGTTGATCAGGTCGGGGGTATTGGCTGCCCGAGCGACGGCGTTGGCCGATTCGACCTCACCCGGTCCACCAATCAGCAGGATCTTCGCCCTCTGCGATTCGCCGAGGTGCCGGGCCAGCGCCCCATAATAGTCAGCCGGCCAGCACTTGGCACGACTATTGGTCGCCCCGACATTGAGGGCAACCAGCGGCCCCACTGACGCGCTGAGCCCGCGGGCACGGAGAAGCCGATCTCCTGCCGCCTGCTCGGTGTCACGACAGATCAGTCTCGGGAGGGGGGATTCATCATCTGGTTGAAAATCGGTGCCGCAAAAGAGCCTCTCACTCGCTGCGACCAGCTCGAGATAGTCACCGATCTGGTGGCGGTTGCGGTACTCTGGACCACGCTGGAGACGACAGGTCAGCAGATGGCTCCGCCCCTGTGTTGCAAAGCCGATACGGTGAGGAATGCCGGCCAGTCGGGCGAGCAGGGCCGCTTCAAATGCATTCTGGAAGAGGATGGCAAGGTCGAATCTCTCCCGCCGCAGATCGGGGAGCGTCTGCCAGAGGGCCCGCCAGCCATCACGCTGACGGTAATAGGGGATGACCTCATCGACCAGCCCACGATCGGCCAGCAGTTCACAGGTCAGTGGAGTCGTCAGAAGAGAGATCCGGGCATCGGGAAAAGACGCGCGCAGCCGCTGCAGAGCTGGCGTACTCATCACCGCATCACCAATCCAGTTGGTGCCACGAACCAGGATTCGCCCGATTTTCGGGGGGGGCTGCGAGCTCATAGTTTGCCCAGCGCCAGCGATTGGATGATTGTCCTCGCGATCTGATCCGGAGTCAGTCCGGCCGTGACCGCAATCCGCAGCGGCGATTCCTCATAGAGCGGTTGCCGTTGCTCATATCGAGCGCGGGCCGAGACCTCATCGGTGGCGAGAGGACGAACTACCTTGTCAGTCCCGATCCGCTCCCAGCATAGTTCAAAAGGCGCATCGAGCCAGATGACCGTCCCGTGGTCAGCCATCAGTCGCCGATTCTCGCTTCGGGTGATCGCTCCTCCACCAGGAGCAATCACGCCGGGCATCTTCTCGATCGCCTGGCGCAGGGTCGCCGTCTCCATCTGCCGAAACGACTCCTCGCCATCACGCCCAATGATCGTCGCGATCGTCGCTCCATTCTCCTCCTCGATCAGCCGATCGAGATCGGTAAAGGGAACCCCGAGCTGCGCAGCAAGAACCGGCCCGACCGTCGTCTTCCCCGAAGCCATGAACCCAACCAGAAAGAGCGATCTCATGACTCATACCGCAGCGTCGCCCCCATCGAAGCGAGCAGTTGATAAAACTCCGGCAACGAGACCGAGGCAGCTTCCGCTCCCTCGATCGTTGTCTCCTCTTCGGCAATCAGCCCGCCGACCGCAAAGGCCATGGCGATGCGGTGATCGCCACGCGAGTTGACCCTTCCCCCGCGCAGTCGCTGATGGCCGCACAATCGCAGACCATCCTCGTACTCTTCCAGCTCAACCCCGATGCGGCGCAGATTTTCGACGATCGACTTGATCCGGTCGCTCTCCTTCACCCGCAGTTCGCGGGCATCACGAATCGTCAGCGTCCCTTCGAGCTGGGTTGAGATCACGGTCAGAATCGGAATCTCGTCGATCAGGTTGGCGATCACTGCTCCACCCAGATCGTGATCTCCCCGCAGACTGGAGCTTCGCGCGATCAGATCGGCGACCGGTTCCCCATGCTCCAACCGCGCATCGACGATCTCGACATCTCCTCCCATCTGCTGCAGTACTTCGATCAACGCCAGCCGTGAGGGATTGATTCCAATATGGCGCAGGCGGATCTCAGAGTTGGGCACGATCAGCGCTGCTCCAATGAAGAAGGCGGCGGATGAAAGATCGCCTGCCACCGTATAGCTTCCAAGCGCGCGCAGCGACTCTCTCCCCCTCACCGCGAGGGCCATCCCCTCGGCAGTCTGCTCCTCACGGAAGGCGGCACCACATTCCCGCAACATCACCTCCGTATGGTTCCGGGTTGGCATCTTCTCACGGACGATCGTCTCCCCATCGGCGAAGAGTCCTGCCAGCAGTACACATGACTTGACCTGCGCACTGGCGACAGGTGGGGTGTAGTCGATTGCCCGCAGTCTTCCCCCGCTGATCGAGAGCGGAGCAAAATTGCCCTCACGCGCCTCGATCCCTGCACCCATCAAGGTCAGCGGGTCGATGACCCGCTTCATCGGTCGCCGCTGAATACTCTCGTCACCAGTGATCCGCGTCGTGAATGGCTGACCGGCCAGGATTCCCGAGAGCATGCGGATGGTCGACCCTGAATTGCCCGCATCCAGCATTACTTCCGATTCCCGTAGCCCTTCCAGTCCAACTCCCTCAACCGTCACCAGGGATGGCGATCGTTTGATCTCCACTCCCAGCGCCTCCAGACAGTCGAGCGTACTCTGACAGTCCTGGGCCGTTGAATAGTTTCTGATCTCAGATGGCCCCTCACCCAGTGCGGCGAAGAGCGCACTCCGGTGCGAAATCGACTTGTCCCCCGGTAACGAAAAGTCACCACGCAGTCTTGAACTGCCCGTCACGACAACTCTCTGAATCGTTTCACTGTTCATTGCTCTGCTCTGTCTCCCGCTTTCCCGGATCAAATCCGCTGTTTCCTTGCTCTGCCCACCCATTCATCCCGGCCCGGTCAGGCCTGACCGCCTCCTTGACATCACTTTTTCCGCTATGTTACACAATTTCGGATGGTGATATGACCGCGGGTTTTGACGTCGCCATCTTAGCAGATAGATCGATCTTTATGAAATTAGTCTACGAGTCCCACGGTTCAAGGGGCAGGGAACGGAGAGTTGGACAAGTGTCTAAAGTTGAACATCGAACCTCCCGGACTCGTCGACTCATCTTTTCAGGGATGTGCCGACATATGACTGTCTCGGAGAACGTGGTTCGCTTGACCATCGCCAGCCAGCTCGAGTTTATCGACCTGGTGACAAACTTGACCGATTGCCTGACCAACATGGCCGGCTTCGATGAAGAAGCAGTCTACTGGATCAACATGGCCGTTCGTGAATCGGTCGCCAATGCCGTCGAGCATGGCAATCAGTACGATCCGAACAAGGCGGTCGATGTTACATTTGTCCTCTCACCGGAACATCTTCACGTCTCGGTGCGAGACCGTGGTGAGGGGTTCGATCCAGCCAACCTGCCTGATCCGCTCGATCCGCTCAACCTGCTCAACCCTGCCGGCCGTGGCATTCTCTACATGCGTACCTTCATGGATCAGGTCGATTACCAGACCCATCCCGAGGGAGGGATGATCGTCTCGATGGTCAAGTCCCGTCAGCCGAAAGATTCGTCCCTGGCGACGGACAATTCAGACAGCAAGAATCCTCATCATGATGCAATTGGCAATTAGTCTTCGTCACCACGGGAGTGTCACCATTCTCGATCTCGAAGGTAAGATCGTCATTGGTGAGGGAAGCCGGCTTCTGAGTGATGAGGTCGCCCGTCTGCTCCAGGATGGTCACAACCGGATCATTCTAAACCTGCGTGGAGTGACCTATGTCGACAGCTCCGGCATCGGAGAGCTCGTCTCCCGCCACACGACGACCCGCCATTCGGGGGGTCGACTCGTTCTCAATCACCTCCCGCGCAAGATCCACGAACTACTCCGTATCACACGGCTGATCGACATCTTCGAGATCTACGATAACGAGGAGGCTGCCCTCCAGAGTTTTCACCACCAGCCAACAGAATCCTGAACCCCATCTTCAGTAAAGCCGTGTCTCCGCCTTGAACGAGTCGAAGCAGAGACACGGGATCCAGTGAGCCGGAGGTAACGGCTACGGGAAGACGCCGAGTTCCTTGTAGTCGTGGGCAACCTTCTCCAGTGCAATATAGAAGGCCGCCGTCCGCAGGTCAGGCAGCTCCTTGCGGCTCTTCCAAGTCTCACGCATATTCTGATAGGCAAAGACCATGGTCTCTTCAAGCCCCGATTTGACGTAGTCCAATTCGTCCGGTCCCTTGCTGAGCATGTTCCAGTCCTTTTCGGAGAGACTCTTGCCAGTGATCGCCTCGACCATCTGGACAAGGCGCCGTTCCTGGGCCGCCTCATACCGCTTGCCCATCCGGCCAATGCGGACGTGGGCAAGATTCTTCAGCCATTCAAAGTAGGAGACCGTCACGCCACCGGCATTGGCATAGATGTCGGGGATGACCAGTATGCCACGATCCTCGAGAATCTTCTCCGCACCCGGTGTCGTTGGGCCATTTGCTCCCTCAGCGATGATGCGGGCATGAATTCTTCCCGCATTGGCTTCGGTAATCTGGTTCTCGAGTGCCGCCGGGATGAGGATGTCGCACTCCAGCTCGAGGGCATCGACGGAGTTGGGAATGTTGGTGGCCCCGGGGAAGTCGAGAATCGACCCGGTCGAGCGCCGGTGCTGAAAGACCTCCTCCTCGTTCAGTCCGGCCGGGTTGAAGATCGCCCCCTCCCGCTCGGCGATGGCGACGATGATCGCTTCACCCTCCTCACGACAGAACTTGGCACTGTGGTATCCGACATTACCAAGCCCCTGCACGATGATCCTTTTCCCGGCGATTCCCGGCGCCAAACCGAGATTCTTCATGTCTTCGGCGATTGCACACGCCTCCCGCAACGCATAGAAGACACCCCGTCCGGTCGCCTCACGACGGCCGGCGACCCCACCCTGCGAGATCGGCTTTCCCGTAACACAGGCGAGCGCGTCGAGCGCCCCTGGATTCATCGCCTCGTAGGTGTCGGCTATCCAGGCCATCTCCTTCTCCCCCGTCCCGTAATCGGGCGCCGGGACATCGACTCCCGGCCCGATGAAGTTCTTCTTGACCAGCTCGTGGGTATAGCGCCGGGTGATCCGCTCCAGTTCATCCCGCTCAAAACGGGCCGGATCGATCTGAATTGCTCCCTTTGCCCCACCAAATGGCACATCAACAATTGCGCACTTGTAGGTCATGAGCGCGGCGAGCGCCTTCACCTCATCCTCGTTGACATCCGGGGCGTAGCGAATGCCTCCCTTGGTCGGCATCTTGTGATGGCTGTGCTCGACACGCCACGCCTTGATTACCTCGAAATACTCCTGACCCTTCTCATCGAAGCGGCGCAGCGGAAATTCGAAATGATAGACACTGTTGCAGATCTTGATATGCTCGATCAGGCCGGGCGGATGGCTGGTCAGCGCGGCGGCACGATCGACGTACCTGACGACATTTTCAAAGAAGCTTGTCTGGGCGGTCATGGACTTGTTGTTCCTTCCTGGAGCCTTGATCTCTCTTGTCTGGTGCTGTTGGCTCCACCTTCTCCCTGATCTCTGCCGATCGGATCCGGCTGCCGATTGAGCCGGACTCGCTCACCCGGCCATTATAGTCGATGGATTGAAAAGTCGATACAGTCTCCTCATTCTCAGAAACTGTCTGGTCGCGGGCTGGCTGGTGAGTCCTATTGATTGACTGTTTCGCGGATGATCTCCGAGCGGGCGCTTTCGTTGCCGAATCGGTCGACCGCCGTGATCTGGTAAAGGTAGGTGCGTCCGACGACAACCCGATCGTCACGCCACGATCCTCCCTGCTGGAGCTGGACGTTGAGACGGCGCCAGTTGCTCGGCGGGGTGCCCTCCTCCTCGGCCCGGTAGACGTGATACCCGGCAACATCCGCTTCGTTATTGAGCGGCCAGAAGAGGCTCACGACGCGATTGATCGAGGCGACGGTCACCGCCGTCGGGGCGGCGGGGGGAAAGGTGTCCCTGGCCAGATGGAGGTGCAGCCGACTCTCGTCACTCTCGATGGCCACGGCGTCGCTCGATTCCGGAGCCGCAGTGGGCGGAAGGGAGATCGCCCGCACCAGATACTCGTAGCTCACACCAAACTGAAAGTTGCGGTCATTAAAGAGCGTCTCCTTCAGCGGAGCCCCGTTGATCCGCACTGGTGCGTCGGTTCCGCCGGCCAGGCGGCGGTAGATGTTATAGCCGGCAAGATTGACCGGAACGGATCCGGTTGAATTGGCCGTTGGCGCCTGCCAGGTGAGCACGATCTCCCGTTCCTGCTGGGTCGCCGTGAGATTGGCGGGAGGGGCAGCGACATCCGCCAGAGGGATAATTGTCACATAGTTCGAGAGATCCCCGGCGGCACCATCCGGATTGATTGTGCGGACAGCGTAGCGATATCGCACACCTCGCCGGATATTTTTCATCTCCAGCGGATCGACATAGGTGACCGTTGAACGACTGACTGGAATCTGGTCGGCCGGGATCGAGGCGATGATCGAGGCTCGGGAGGTGAAGATATCTGCCGGTATCCCCAGCGGATCACTGCTCTGTTCGATCATTCGGTAGATATCGATCCGCTCGATCCGCCGCGTCTGGCGTGAACGCACGACCGGGAAGGTGAGCGTCAATCGACCACCCTCCTGAATGATACGCAGGTCATCTATTCCAAGCGGAGTTTTCGCCACCGGTGGCTGCGGGTCGCCAATCTTGCCGCACCCCGCCAGAAGAGCTGCCAGGATGAGCAGACTAGAGTATGTAACGACTGAGGTCTTCATTCCGGACGATCTCCGCAAGCATCTTCTGAACATAGGCGGCATCGATCACCTGCTGCTTCTCGACCAGATCTGGTCCTTCAAACGAGATCTCGTCGAGAACCCGCTCGAGGATGGTCTGCAGGCGGCGCGCCCCGATATCCTCCGTTGTCTTGTTGACCCGGTAGGCAAAGCTGGCCAGCTCGTCGATCGCCTCCGGGGTGAATTCGAGGGAGATCCCCTCCGTCTCCATCATCGCCCGGTACTGTTTAATGAGTGCATTCTTCGGCTCGGTCAGAATCCGTTTGAAATCATCGATCGTCAGCGGCTGCAACTCGACCCGGATCGGAAAACGCCCCTGCAGCTCCGGAATCAGATCGGATGGTTTGGCAACGTGAAAGGCTCCCGCGGCAACGAAGAGGATGTAGTCGGTTCGGACCATTCCATACTTGGTATTGACCGTCGTCCCCTCGATGATCGGCAGAATGTCGCGCTGTACACCCTCCCGTGAGACGTCCGGGCCATGACCACCCTCCCGCCCGGCAATCTTGTCGATCTCATCCAGGAAGACTATCCCCGAGTTCTCAACCCGGTCGACGGCAATCCGGGCCACCTGATCCATATCGACCAGTTTCTGTTCCTCCTCCTGCAGTAGATACTCGGTCGCTTCATCGACCCGCATCTTGCGCGTCTTGCTGCGATTGCCAAAGAGTCCGGGCATCATATCCTTGATATTGATGTCCATCTCTTCGATTCCCTGGTTGGAGTAGATCTCAAAAGATGGAAAATTCTTTTCGCGAACGTCGATCTCGACCAGTCGCGAATCGAGACGCCCCTCCCGCAGCTGTTCACGCAGCTTCTCCCGGGTCCGGGTCTGCGATTCGAGTGCCGTCGCACTGCTGCTCTCACTCTCCTCGCTCTCCTCGCTGCCGCTCGATCGCGCCGGCGGAAGCAGCAGATCGAGGATTCTCTCCTCGACGTTCTGTTCAGCCTTCTCCGAAATCTCCGCCACCTTCTCCGCCCGGACCAGATCGATCGCAATCTCGACCAGATCGCGGATCATCGATTCGACGTCGCGTCCGACATAGCCGACCTCGGTAAACTTCGAGGCCTCCACCTTCAGAAACGGTGATGAGGAGAGTCGGGCCAGCCGCCGGGCGATTTCGGTCTTCCCGACTCCGGTCGACCCGATCATGATGATGTTCTTCGGCATGACGTCCAGCGCCATGTCGGCCGGGAGCTTCTGTCTCCTGATCCGGTTCCGCAGGGCTACGGCAACCGCCCTTTTCGCTGCCGCCTGGCCGACGACATGCTTGTCCAGCTCGCTGACGATCTGGCGGGGCGTCAACTCGTCAAGTTTCAACGGCTCTTCGATTTCACCTGAGAGATAGATCACCATGAAGCCTCTTCGATGACAATATTGGTGTTACTGTAGATGCAGATCTCGCCGGCAATCTTCATCGACTCCTCAGCAATCCGTCGTGCGTCGAGTTCGGTCATCCGCACCAGTGCCCGCGCTGCCGCCAGCGCAAACGGGCCTCCCGATCCAATAGCGACGATCCCGTCGTCTGGCTCGATCACATCTCCATTTCCTGAAATGATCAGTGTGCTCTCACGGTCTGCCACCAGCAGCAGCGCCTCCAGATTGCGCATCATCTTGTCTGTTCGCCACTCTTTGGCCAGCTCGACCGCGGCGCGATTCAACTGACCATGGAACTGCTCCAGCTTCGATTCGAATCGTTGGAAGAGCGCAAAGGCATCGGCACTTGTTCCGGCAAAACCGGCGAGAACCTGATCATTGTAGAGTCGCCGAACCTTGCGCGCACCAGACTTCATGATCGTGTCACCCATGGTCACCTGGCCATCTCCTGCCATAACGACCTGATTGACCCGGCGCACCGAGAGGATCGTCGTGCTGCGGATTCGCAGGCGCGGCTGACTGGCTGTCGAAAGGGAATCTTCATCGTGATTTGACATATTGGCGAATATAGCCATCGCTAATGATCGTTGTCAAGAATTGATCTACCACACCGCCCGATCGGTCATTATGGTTGACACCACGCCTCAGACTGGGCTAATTTTCAAGACTTGTGTTTTTTGCAGCCAGGCGGCTGCAGCATACGGCTGTTTTACTGTGGTATCAAACTTTCAACTCAAAATCTGACAGGAGAAGTATATGGCCATCAAGGTTGGTATCAACGGTTTCGGGCGCATAGGCCGCAATGTTCTGCGGACGACGCTGGGCGATCCCGAGATCGAGTTTGTCGGCATCAACGATCTGACCGACACCAAGACTCTCGCACACCTGCTCAAGTACGATTCGATCCTCGGCAATCTCGATATCGAGATCGGCCACACCGACAATTCGATCATCGTCGCCGGCAAGGAGATCCGCGTCTTCTCGCAGAAGGATCCGGCCCTCATCCCGTGGGAAGAGGTCGGTGCCCAGGTCGTCGTCGAATCGACCGGACGGTTCACCGACAAGGACAAGGCCGAGGCTCATAAGCGCGGCAGCGTCAAGAAGGTCATCATCTCGGCTCCCGCCAAGAACGAGGATATCACCATCGTCCTCGGCGTCAACGAAAAGTCGTATGACCCGGCCAACCATCACATCATCTCCAATGCCTCCTGCACGACCAACTGCCTTGCGCCGGTCGCCAAGGTGGTTCACGAGAAGTTTGGCATCCGCAAGGCGCAGATGACGACCATTCACTCGTACACGAACGATCAGGTCATTCTCGACTTTCCGCACAAGGATCTGCGTCGGGCCCGCGCTGGAGCCCTCTCGATGATCCCGACCTCGACCGGCGCCGCCAAGGCCGTCTCGCTCGTTCTTCCTGAACTGAAGGGCAAGTTTGATGGCATCTCGGTCCGCGTCCCCACGCCCAACGTCTCGCTCGTCGATGTCGTCATCGAACTCGAGAAGCCGGCAACCAGGGATGAGGTCAATGGGGCGCTGAAGGCGGCGGCGGCAGCTGAACTGAAGGGTATCCTCGGTGTCGAAGATGCTCCGCTCGTCTCCTCGGACTTCAAGGGCAATCCGCACTCGTCGATCGTCGACTCTGAGTATACCAAGGTGATCGGTGACAACCTGGTCAAGATCCTTGCCTGGTATGACAACGAGTGGGGCTACTCGAACCGCGTCAAGGATCTGATCAAGTTCCTTGTCAAGAAGGGGCTGTAGCCTGACCTGGACACTGTCTCTCGACAGGACAAAAAACAAGAGGGCCGTCGCGATAAGATTCACGACGGCCCTCTCTGTTTAACGGGCGGCTCTTTTCAGCCGGTATCGAAGGAGAGCGGGGGACGGGACTCGAACCCGCGACGTCCAGCTTGGGAAGCTGGCATTCTACCACTGAATTACCCCCGCATGTTTTCAGACAAGAGACTAATTACCATATTCGGAAATCTACTGCAAGCCCGGTTTTGATCACTGCTCGCCGTGACTGCAGAATGATCAGTTTCATTCCATCTTGAAGAGGCGTGACAAGCAGCAGGTGCTGAACCGGTTGATCGCCAGTAATTCAGCCACTGTGGCTTCCGGCTTCAGCAGGGTGAGTTGAAGCGTCAGACCCGCATGGGTGTCCCGGTAAAACCGCCCATTCATCACGATGCGACTTCAACTTGCCCACCCAAAAGTCTGCGGTCCTGTCCGGAAGAGATGGCGCAAGCACCAGGTTGGATCAGAAGTGGGGGCCGCTGCCCGTGGCCCGAAATCATCCGGAATCAAAAGTTGTTCCACCCCGTTGCCTGGTTGATGTCACCCATCCGGTAGCTGATGTAACTTACCGCAATCAGACGTTCATCGGCGGTCACGCTCAATCCTGGCACAAAGCTGGCCGGGAAGCCTCCCAGTTCCATGATTTTCTCGACTTGTCCTGTCTGAAGATCGTAACGATATATCTCAGGCCGCACACCAAAGCTCCGCGGAACATAGTAGATGCTCTGCGGCGTGACGCTCCAGTAGCGATCGATCGTTACCGACGCAAGTTCAGGCAGCTCCAGCTCGGCGCCGGTGAGCAGATCATGTCGCCACAGATGATTGCGACGGGTAAAGAAGAGTGTCCGGCCATCGGCCGATTCCTGAGCCTCCCATCCACCGTCACGGGTCATCATCGATTGAACGCCAGTCGTCAGATTCTCCCGCCAGATCGCCAACTGACCAGAGTGGCCAGACTGAAAGTAGATCTCCTCACCATTGTGGGACCAGGCTGGCATAAAGCGGGAATGATCCGAACTTTTCAACTGGCGAAGCGTTGGAGCCCTCCCCGCCGTAAAATCGGCCAGGTTGACCAGATAGATATTGACCAGCTTCTCGTCATGGCGGTCGATTGCCATCATCCGGCCATTCGGTGACCAGCGGGGACTTCCCGGTCCACCCCCACTGTTAAAGGTTGGCACCATCGACAGGCTGGTACAATCGGATCGGGCAAACCAGAGTTCGTTCCGGCCAGTCCGCTCGGAGATGAAGGCCAACTGCAGACCATCGGGAGAGAAACGAGGCGTATCGTCAGTCGCTGATGAGTTGATCTGGCAAGGCAGCAGGGAGGATGTCTGGCCATCTCCCTTGAGTGGCCGGATCTCGATCGTCGTATCCTGCATACTTTGAGTGTAGGTCAAGAGACGGCCATCACTCGACAGGTCGAAGTTCTGCACCTTGTCGGTGATCGTCGAGACGATGACCGGCGGATCTCCATTCAGCGGAATCTTCCAGAGCCGACGCTGTCCGTCTCGATCCGACGAGATGATGATCGATCTTCCATCCGGCATCCACTGCAGATCGGATATCCGCTGCTGATCGAATGTCAGTTGCCGAATCGACCTCGAGGCTTGCCCGACCGAAAGCTCGACGAGAAAGAGATCGGTCAGTGAGCTCTCATCATCCTGGATCCGCAGAAAGGCGATCTGGCTTCCGTCAGGGGAGAATCTTGGGTTGGTGTCGCTCGTCTTCTTTCCCTTCACCGGAGCGGTGATTCGGTCGCGGATCTTTCCATCGATCGAGAGAAGCTTCAGTTCCATTCCATCATTTTCCGGAGAGGCATCGGTGATGGCGAAGTATCCTCCATCCGGTGACCAGTCGAGTCCACCATCGACCTCGCCGATCTCAAATTCATTGACGACACTGTTCGATCCGAGCAGGGGGCTCAAAACGATCAATCGCGTCTTTCGCTCCTCAGTGACACTGCTTCGCAGAAAGGCGACTCGTGCCCCATCGGGGGACCAGGTCGGCTGGCCATCGGAATCGGGATGATCGGTCAGTCGGATCGGCTGTTCGTTCCCTTCGCGCTTCAGATAGATGTCGCGATTACTGTTCGACTCACCCTCAGAACTGAAGACCAGAAGGGTTCCGTCGGGTGAGATGGCCGGTTCACACTCGAGTCCGGGAAGGCTCGTCAGGCGGCGCACGGCCGCCGGTGGCAGATCCCTGCTGCGCCAGACCCTTTCTCCAATCAGCAGACCAGTTGCTATCCCAATCAGGACGATGATCAGGATCCACTGCGGCGATCGAAGCGACCCTCGCCACAGTGGTTGATGGGGGGCATTGGAGGGGGGAGTGGCTTGGGGCGGAGGTTCGGATCGCAGCAGGTAACCGATGCCCGGTGCGGTCAGAATGTAGACCGGGTTTTTGGGGTCTCTCTCCAGGTCGCGGCGTAACTTGAAGATCTGGAGCGTCAGGTTGCTCTCATCAACCGTGAGATCAGGCCAGACACTCTCGATGATCTCTTCCTTCGGGACGATCCTGTCCGCCCGTTCGGCAAGCATTCGCAGAACATCTGTTCGTTTGCGTGGGAGTCGGAAAATGCTGTCTCTGCGGTAGAGTATGGCGTGTTCCAGATCAAATCGATACTCTCCGAAATATATGATTCGTGGTGAATCTTCTGGAGTAGTAGGCATATTCTCAACCTTATTGTGCGTGACTGGACATTCTTTTCTATCTGATCATTTTTTGCTGATCATTCCGTCCTTACCGCTTCATCCGAATAGGGCAGGAGAGACTGGTACAGGTCGATTGTCAGAAATGGAGACCCCGATGGTCAACTTTCGGATCCGACCGCACCGATCTTCTGCCACCTTTCTCGAGACTCTGAAACCGAGTTTATTTAATGGAGAATACATTTACTACAAAGAGAACCTGTTGAAAAGATTTTTTCAAGCGTGGCCAGAATTGAACAGATCAAAGTCAGATCAATCCGTGGTGATCTGATGGCAGGAGATGGCGTGAGTAGGGGAATCATTTCAGCCCCGGGTATGGGCCACAGATATGATCAGCGCGTCCCCACGGTCCCGAACCTCTTCAAGTGCCCGCTGGAGGCGATCCAGTTCTGCGCGGTCGTTGCCGGCCTGCACGTGGATTGGTTGGCCAATTACGGCTACGGCGCGTGAGAATGGTTTGGGTATCTCGATCCGGTCCCAGCTCCGCAGCCGCCAGCACTTTTCGAGAGAGACCGAGAAGGGGATGATCGGCGCCCCGGTCTGCGCAGCGAGCAGCAATGGTCCTGGTTTAGCGACATAGACTGGCCCGCGGGGGCCATCGACGCTGAAACCCGCACTGCGACCTGCGCGGACAGCACGGATCATCTGGATCAGCGCCGCCTTGGCGCCGCGGGTCGAGCTTCCCCGGGCCGCACCATATCCAAAGCGCTGGATGAATCTGGCGATGTATTCGGAATCGAAACTGAGAGAGGACATGACTACAATCGCCCGCTTGCGAAAGTACCAGGTGCCGATCGGAATCCGGTTGTGCCAGAAACAGATCACCTGCGGCCGTTCGGGATGATCGTTCTCACCACCGACGACTGTAAAGCGGATTGTCCTTCCAATCAGCGAGATCAGCCAGTAGAGAAGGAGCCCGGCAACCCGGATCACGATGCGCTGCTTCCAGCGATACTGGTCGAGACTCGCAAAGCGATAGAGTCGGTCGATCCCGTCACTGCCCGTTGCCGTCTGATTTGCGGCCGGCTCTGCACTGGTGCTCAAATCTGGATTGTCTGTTGGTCTCAATGGACGTCTCCTCCCGCAGATCGTCTCGGTTGTGTGACGTAAAGCTACCACTTTAATGCTCGATCTGCCAGCGGTGCACTTGGGGAGACCTGAGAGGGTGCAGCATCGCGCAAGGGATGGGCGCCCCACGCCACTCCGTTGTCAGCTCCGTCCGCATCCGGTGATGAGGGAGCGAGCCGGGCAGGGGGCAATGGCCCGCAGTCTCTGTGCCTTACTCTTGTTGACACCATTTGAACGTCAACCTACAATCCATTCTGTTCTGAATCTTTGGTAAATATTGAACCGTCCGCCAATGCCCGTTATGGCAATTCCGCCGGTATGGCAATTCCGGTCGATTCATAACTGACATTCAACTTCCGGCAATTTTTGGAGAGAGAAGATAGTGAGTAGTCAAATACCGGTTCCGGCACCGCCGGCACGCACTGCGATGGCCTGCCTCGGGGCCTTCATCATCCCCGGACTGGGCCACATTATCCTTGGAAGATGGTGGCGCGGGTTGCTGCTGGCGGCATCGATCACGCTCCTCTTTGGTCTCGGATTTCTTATGGAGGGCCATCTCTTCAAGCCGGACAAGGAGTGGCTGACCTGGTTCTTCAGCATTCTCGATGCCGGAATAGGACTGCCCTATCTGGTCTGCCTTCTCTCCGATGTCGGGTTTCAGATCACCCAGGAGCAGGCGGCCAAGGTCACTTTTGAGTATGGAAACAACTTCCTCTGCGTGGCCGGTGCGCTCAACCTGCTGGCAGCGATGGATGCGTTCGATATTGGAATCGGGAGGAAAGCATGACCCATTTTCTGGCGATGGTCACTTTTGGACTGCTTGTCTCGGTTGCCTTTGCGGTTCTCTCTTCTGAGCATGACACCCCAAAGGCCCGCTTCCGCTATGGAATGAAGGTCTTCGGATATTTTGTCGGACTGGGTTTTCTGGTTGCCTGGTTCCTCTATCCGCTGCCGCTCTGAGATGGCCTGATCGGTCTGGCACTGCCATTATATTGGCACTCTCGGCTGACCAGGTGGTCGTTGCAGAGCAATCTGGAGAAGTCTCTTGGAATGGCCTGAATCATTCGACTGGAGGACGGTCAGCATAATCGTGGCGATCCTGCTGATCCTCCCCGCGATGTTGCTCTGGCGTTTCTATCGCGGTTATTTCCAGATCTTCCTGGTCATTATTCTCATTTTCGCTGCCTTGACCGGGATACTCTACTATCGTTCACTCGGTGCAGACTACCGTAATCCGGCCATTGGACAGCACGCCTATCTGATCGAGAGTGGAAAATACCTTGGCGTTGTCGAAGGTGAAGCAGATGACCGGTCCCGTGGCAAGGTCTGGGTCGTCCGACCACCGGGTCGTTATCCCTTGATCTACTCGAAGAGTCGGGTTCGTCTTGCAGTGCAGAGAATAGACCAATAGGGCAATAGGGCAGGGCGATCGCATAAGGTGGAGTATGACCATATACTGCGGTCTGAGATCAACTGACTCTGCAGGATCGATCCTGCCTCGGAGTCGGGGCCCGTGTTGAGCCGCTTCGTGAACCGCCTATTCTTCGCGTCTTTGCGTCTTCGCGTGAGGCCGCAATGAAGCCTCCAGTCAGAGAGATCTCACACGAAACCACGAAGACGCGAATCCAGAGAGATTACTGGCAGGGCCATCCCATTATCTGCACCTGCACTTCTTGAAGCGCCCCATCGGGGTGCAAGAACTATCTTCTTTTCTCAACCTGATACAATAATTTGTCCGTCAAAACAACAAACCTTCTGGTGAGTAACACCTTGCGATTGCCCTGCTTGAAGGGACCGTTACTGGCACCGATCAGCCTCATCTCCTTTACTATTCCACTCCGACCATTTACGATGTCAATTTATGCCGTTGCGCGATACCGAAGCATTTGTGCTCCGCACCTACACGTTGAAGGAGGCCGACAAGATCTGTCTCTTCTTCACCCGTGAAGAGGGGAAGGTTCGCGCCGTTGCCCACGGAGCCCGACGGTTACGGAGCCGATACGGAGCGAGTCTCGAACCATTCACCGAGGTCTCCCTGGTCTACTTCCAGCAGGAGAACCGGGAGCTCGCCTCGGTCTCGGGGTGTGACATCCTGCGTTCGCCCTTTCGGAGCGGACTGAGCAGTGAACAGTTGGCGGTCTATCACTATCTGGCCGAACTGATCATCGAGTTTCTCCCGGAACACGAGGCGAATGAGAAGATCTACCGGCTGATTGGGGCGACGATCCGCGCGCTGGGCAGTGAGATGGTGGCGCCGCTTACGGCGTCCGTCCGCTACTTCGAGATATGGCTCCTGCGCCTCTCCGGATTCTGCCCCGACTGGCGGATCTGTGCGGGTTGCGAGGCCGATCTCACGGCGACAGCGGGCGTCTGGCTTTCTGGTGAGGGGATGGCAATGTGTGATGGCTGCAGTGGTCGCGAAGGCGACTTTCTGTCAGGTGCGGCCTGGGTATTCGTCAGGCAGGCGCTGGCATTACCTCCGGCAGATTTTTTGAAGACACCACACGATCTGCGCGTCGTTCACCAGATCGGCAGTCTGCTGACCCGGTTGATCAACCGGGTTCTTGAACGAGAACTTCGCTCTTATGAGTTTCTGGACCGGCTGAGGCCGGTTGAACCGACGATAGCCGGCGGACGATGAGTCAGGTGCCGGTCGAACCAATTCAAAGGGAGACAGAGAGAACAATGAGCACGAAATATGTCTATCTTTTTGCCGAGGGCCAGGTCGAAGGTAACGGCACAATGAAAGACCTGCTGGGTGGAAAGGGAGCCGGACTGGCAGAGATGATCAATGCCGGCCTGCCGGTTCCGCCAGGCTTCACCGTCACGACTGAGGCCTGTACGGGCTACTATAAGGCAGGCGAGAAGTTCCCGGAAGGGCTCTGGAATCAGGTCCTTGCGGCGATGGCCCGCACCGAGGAGATCACCGGCAAGAAGCTGGGTGGCACGGAGAGTCCGCTGCTGGTCTCGGTCCGTTCCGGGGCGAAGTTCTCGATGCCGGGAATGATGGACACGATCCTCAACCTTGGTTTGAACGATGAGACCCGGGCCGCGCTGGCCAGACTGACCGGCAATGATCGTTTTTCGTGGGATGCTTACCGGCGGTTTATCCAGCTCTTTGGCAAGATCGTTCTGGGCATCGATGCCGAGAAGTTCGAGCACAAGTTCGACGAGTATAAGAAGAAGCTCGGCGTGACCGAGGATACGCACGTCGGCGCAGATATGCTGGCGCATCTGATCGACGACTACAAGGCGATCGTCAAGCGGGAGACCGGCAAGGAATTTCCGACCGATCCGCAGAAGCAGTTGCGACTGGCGATCGAGGCGGTCTTCAAGTCGTGGAACGGACGGCGGGCGCGTGATTACCGGAGAATCCACAAGATCTCGGACGATCTCGGCACGGCGGTCAACGTCATGATGATGGCCTTTGGCAACCTCGGTGAAGATTCGGGCACCGGCGTGGCCTTCACTCGCGATGTGGCGACGGGTGAGCGAATCCTCTACGGTGAGTATCTGCAGAATGCGCAGGGTGAGGATGTCGTCGCCGGCATCCGGACACCGAAGAAGATCTCGCAACTGCGTGATGACATGCCGGTCGTCTATGAGCAATTCACCCAGGTTGCGGCCCGGCTCGAGCGACACTACAGCGACGTGCAGGATCTCGAGTTCACGATCGAGCGCGGAAAGCTCTACATGCTCCAGACCCGCAATGCGAAGCGGACCGGCAAGGCGGCCGTGCGGATCGCCGTCGAGATGGTCGGGGAGGGATTGATCGACAAGGCGACGGCCGTCTCGCGAGTCGAGCCGGCGCAGCTCGATCAGCTTCTCCATCCGATGGTCGATCCGAAGGCCAACGTTGACCTGCTCTCGACGGGTCTGCCGGCTTCGCCGGGTGCAGCCTACGGGCAGGTCGTCTTCGATCCGGATCTGGCGGAGGAGATGGGCAAGGCGGGCGAGAAGGTGATTCTGGTGCGGACTGAGACTTCGCCGGAAGACTTCCACGGAATGGTTGCGGCGCAGGCGATTCTGACCTCGCGCGGCGGGATGACCTCGCACGCGGCGGTTGTGGCGCGTGGAATGGGCAAGTGCTGCGTTGCCGGAGCCGGCGAGGTGGTCGTCGACTATCCGAACCAGCATTTCACGGTGGGGGATCGGGTGATCAAGAAGGGTGAGTGGATCACCCTCGATGGCTCGACGGGACGGGTCATCTTCGGCCAGGTACCGCTCATCCTCCCGGAGATCAGCGGACACTTCAAGAGCCTCATGGAGTGGGTCGACGAGATTCGGACCATCGGAGTTCGGGCGAACGCCGATACTCCGAAGGATGCCACGGTCGCTCGAGGTTTTGGCGCCGAGGGAATCGGTCTCTGCCGGACCGAGCATATGTTCTTTGAGGAGAGCCGGATCGACAGCGTCCGCCAGATGATCCTCTCCTCATCAGAGTACAAGGCGATCGAGAAGCAGCTCATCACGGCCAAGGCCGATCTGGCCAAGGCCTCGAAGGACCGCAAGCCCGAGGCACGCAAGCAGGTCAAGGCTCTCGAGAAGAAGTTTGCCCGGCCGGCCAGCTTCTACAAGGGGGCGCTCGCCTCACTCCTCGAGTTGCAGCGTGGAGATTTTGTCGGGATCTTCCGGGCCATGAATGGCTATCCGGTGACGATCCGCACCCTCGATCCGCCGCTTCACGAGTTCCTGCCCCACGGCGAGAAGGACATGAAGGAGCTGGCGAAGAAGATCGGCATGCCCTTCAAGGAGGTCAAGGCACGGGTCGAGCAGCTCCATGAGTTCAACCCGATGCTTGGCCACCGTGGTTGCCGTCTCGGCATCGTCTTCCCGGAGATTACCGAGATGCAGGCCCGTGCCATTCTCGAAGCGGCGGTGCAGGTGAAGGGTGAAGGGGTCGTCGTCAAGCCGGAGATCATGATTCCACTCGTCGGCAACGTGACCGAGCTGAAGGCGCAGGAGGAGGTTGTCCGGCGCGTTGCCAGTGAGGTCTTCGCAGAGAAGGGTGACTCGGTCGAGTACCTGGTTGGAACGATGATCGAGCTGCCGCGTGCGGCGGTGACCGCTGACCGGATTGCCGAAGTGGCCGAGTTCTTCAGCTTCGGCACCAACGACCTTACCCAGACGACCATGGGGCTGAGCCGTGACGACTCCGGTCGTTTCCTCCCCTACTATGTCGAGAACAAGATTCTCCCCGATGATCCATTCCAGACACTCGATCAGGATGGAGTCGGAGAGCTGGTCAAGATGGGTATCAACAAGGGTCGATCGACCCGGCCATCGATCAAGATCGGAATCTGTGGTGAGCACGGCGGAGACCCGGCGTCGGTCATCTTCTGCCACAATGCGGGCATGAACTATGTCAGTTGCTCGCCATACCGGGTGCCGATCGCACTCCTGGCGGCAGCCCACGCGGCGCTGGCCGACAAGTCGGGCAAGGCACCTGGCACAACGGCCTGATCTTCAGTCCTGGCCATTATTCAAAGCGAAGAGACCGGTGGCAGAGATGCGGCCGGTCTCTTTGCTTTTGGACCATATTGCGACAGTTCTGACACAAGTCTAATTTGACCAAAGGTTGCCCACCTGGCGGCGGTTTCAGCTCTTTTGGGTGGTCTCCAAAAAACTGAACAAATGTTCAAATTTATGCTTGAAGATCGATCGAGAAGAGATACTCGTCTGACCGTATCTGCCTTGTTTGCAATACTTTAATGCTAGTATCACGGGTGGCACAGGGGTTGCGTGGTATGAGAGAGTTAAATGGATCGATACCGATGATTGAAATGAGATAACCACAGATCCTGGCATTGATTCAGGATCGACCCATTCCGGAGAAGATGGAAGCAATATCATGGAGGGAAGTTAGAATATGTTTAGAAGATCGATAGTATTTCTTGCCTTTTTGCTCTTCGCGGCGTTGAACGACGCGGCAAATGGCCAGGCAACATCCGGTTCGATCGTCGGAGCCGTTACCGACGCGAACCAGGCCGTCGTTGCCAATGCGACCGTGACGGTCAGGAATGTCGGAACCAATGAATCGCGGACGGCGACGACCGATGCCGTTGGGAGATACCGTTTCCCCAATCTGGCGATCGGTAATTACGAGGTGGCCATCGAGGCCCAGGGATTCTCCAAGTATGTGCGGACCGGGATCGAGCTGCTGCTCAATCAGCAGGCGGTGGTCAACGCCGAGCTGAAGCCGGCAGGCGTCCAGGAGGTTGTGACGATTGCCGAGAATGCCTCGCTCCTCAATACGAGCAATGCCGAGGTGAGCACACGTTTCGACAGCAAGCGCCTCTCGGAGTTGCCATTGGCACCCAACCGGAATGTCCTCAACATCGCCCTTTCGGCGGCCGGCGTAAGCCAGCTTGGGAGTGGCCAGTCGGGTTTTGCCAATGGCATCAACTTCTCGGTCAATGGCATGCGGCTCCGTTCGAACAACTTCATGCTCGACGGGCAGGATGCGAACGACCCGAGCGTCTCGGGATCGCAGCAGCCGCTCAACAACCCGGACGTGGTGCAGGAGTTCCGTCTCGTCACCAACCAGTT
Source organism: uncultured Acidobacteriota bacterium (assembly GCA_903862855.1). GTDB lineage: Bacteria > Acidobacteriota > Blastocatellia > RBC074 > RBC074 > CAIOZW01. Next base: position 154 of record CAIOZW010000188.1, on the reverse strand, counting down.
TGCGGCAGAGTTTGGCCGGGCCGCCGGAGCAGTGGTCAATATTGTCACCAAGTCGGGCAGCAACGAATTTCATGGCTCGGCCTTCTGGTTCAACAACAACGAGGTCTTCAATTCGCGGAGCAATCTCGACAAGGCGGCCCGTTTTGCCGATGCG
>CAIOZW010000187.1 GCA_903862855.1 uncultured Acidobacteriota bacterium | reverse complement strand
TCGGTCAGATCCCAGTGGCGGAATCGCTCGTCCGATTCGCGCCACAACCGGTCGCCAACCCGCATCAGGCGCACCAGGGCCTGCTCTGCCACACTGACCGGTATCTTTGCTCGTCGTCTTGCCATCCTGCCGAGAATCCTATTCATTCCACAAAGAATTGTCAACCGGGAAACAATCTATTTTTATCGATTGCGCAAGGTGGATGGTGGACAGTCGGGACAGACAAAGATAAATTAGGCGAGGCCGCGCCAGGCGTGGTCATAACATCTGCGAAGCCAGTTGAGAGCAGCCGGGAATCTGGTGAAAAAGGAGAGAAATGTCAGACGGAAAAGAACGCAAGCTGAGGAGTCGGGACTGGTTTGGGCCGATCGACAAGGCGGCCTTTATCCACCGGAGCTGGATGAAGAATCAGGGTTATCCGGATCACGTCTTTGATGGACGACCGGTGATTGGGATCTGCAATACGTGGTCGGAGCTGACGCCGTGCAACGGCCATTTTCGGAAGATCGCCGAGCATGTGAAGCGCGGGGTGTATGAGGCAGGAGGATTTCCGCTCGAGTTTCCGGTGATGTCACTGGGAGAGAATCTGATGCGGCCGACGGCGATGCTCTTCCGGAATCTGGCGAGTATGGATGTGGAGGAGACGATCCGGGCCAATCCGTTGGACGGGGTGGTGTTGCTGGTGGGGTGTGACAAGACGACACCGGCGTGTCTGATGGGCGCGGCGAGTTGTGATCTGCCGACGCTGGCGATCTCGGGTGGAGCGATGCTGAATGGCAAGTTCCGCGGGGAGGATATCGGCTCGGGGACGAACGTCTGGAGTTTCAGCGAAGCGGTGCGGAGTGGGGCGATGCCGCTCTGTGATTTCCAGGAGGCGGAGAGCTGCATGAGCCGGTCGACGGGCCACTGCATGACGATGGGGACGGCCTCGACGATGGCGAGTGTCGTCGAAGCGCTGGGGATGGGGATGCCGATGAACGCGGCGATTCCGGCGGTCGATTCGCGGCGGTATGCGCTGTCGCACATGGCGGGGCGGCGGATCGTCGAGATGGTCAATGAGGATCTGCGGATGTCGAAGATCCTGACGCGCGAGGCCTTTGAGAATGCGGTGCGGGTGGTTGGAGCGATCGGCGGATCGACCAATGCGGTCGTCCATCTGCTGGCGATTGCCGGACGGATGGGGGTGGAGTTCAAGCTGGAGGATTTCGACCGGCTGGGGCGCGAGCTGCCCTGTCTGGTCAACCTGATGCCTTCGGGCAAGTACCTCATGGAGGACTTCTACTATGCGGGAGGGGTGCCGGCGGTGATCCGCGAGCTGGGCGATCTGATCAATCGTGATGCGCTGACCGTCAACGGGAAGACGATTGGTGAGAACACGGCAGAGGCACCGAACTGGAACCGCGAGGTGATCATGCCGATCGATGCGCCGTTTGCGCCGCAGGGCGGGATTGCTGTTTTGCGCGGGAATCTCTGTCCGAACGGGGCGGTGATCAAGCCCTCGGCGGCGACGCCGGCCTTGATGAAGCATCGCGGGAAGGCGGTCGTCTTCGAGTCGATCGAGGATCTGCACGCACGGATCGATGATGAGGATCTGGAGATCGATGAGACTTCGGTCATGGTGCTGAAGTATTGTGGACCGCGGGGGTATCCGGGAATGCCCGAGGTCGGGAACATGCCATTGCCGCCGAAGCTGCTCCGGCGTGGAATCACGGATATGGTGCGGATCAGTGATGCGCGAATGAGCGGGACGGCCTATGGAACGGTGGTGCTGCACGTCGCGCCGGAGGCGGCAGCCGGTGGAGTGCTGGCGCTGGTCGAGAATGGCGAT
>CAIOZW010000186.1 GCA_903862855.1 uncultured Acidobacteriota bacterium | reverse complement strand
GCCAGAACCTTCCGGACCTCTTCGCGGGCGACATCCGGTTCGAGCTTGCTCAGCTTTTCAAGATCGATCCGGTTGATCAACTTACGGTGGATCCGCGCCTTGAGATCATTGAGGGCACTGTTATCGACCGGCCGTAGCACCTGGCCACCACCGCCCCGCACATTGTCTACCCTGCCCTGGATTATTTTTTCAGCCATCGTCAATTACCTGAGGGAGCCTTAGTTAATGCTTCGCTACCAAACAGATGGAAGCGCCTGCTTCCACTCCCAATCTACCATCTGATGCCATCCGCTAGGATGCTTTGAAAATATTGGTCAACATCCCGGTCAATCCTTTGGGGGGCTTGGGTCCTGGGTCAGATATTGTTGAGTCAGATATTGGAGTCGGCTTGTAAAGAACCTTCTCCTCACTCTGCCCGGTCAGTTTCTGGACGATTATCCCAAAGTCGTTGATGATCTTCGATGGTGTCTTCGAGAGAACGAGCGGCTCACCGACATTGATCGAGGCGATCGCTGCGTGGTAATCGTTCGAGATCGTTGCGAAGATCTTGGTATCGAGCACCCTTTCGACCTGCTTCTGCTCAAACTCAGGGGTACGAGAGAAGCGATTGATGATCACCTTGATTCGCTGCCGGTCGTATCCAAGCCGCGTAAAAATATCTAGGGAGCGTTTTGCACTGCGGATCGAGGGGATGTCGAGGGTCAGCAGCAGTATCAAGTCATCAGCTGCATCGAGCGCCCCGATGGTGATCTCATTGAGTACACGCGGCGGATCGATCAGCACATACTCAACCTGGGTCCGGAGGAGAGTGATCGCCTTCGTCACATGTTCGACCTGGATGTCCTCGTCCTTGCCGATATCGGTCGGTGCAGCAAGCAGCGAGATCAGCTTCGACCGCTGGGTCAGATAGTTGGCAAGCAACTGTTCATCGAGCCGATCGAAATTGCGGACAATATCATGGATCGAATAACTTGGCTCGACGCCAAGGTAGAGGGGTTGATCTCCAGCCTGGAGGTTGAGATCGACCACACAGGTCCGACTGCGTGCCTGCTTGGCAAGACTCGCCGCCAGATTGGCCGTGACAAATGTTGTCCCGCAGCCTCCCTTGCTGGCATAGACGGCAATGACTCTTCCCTGTGGAGCCTTTGTGGGCGTTGCACTCCCTGACGAAATCAGCTTCTCGAAGACGTTCTCGACCTCTGCCTCTGCAAAAGGCTGACGCAGAAACTCGAAGGCACCGCTGCGGAACGACTGCAGAATGACCTCGGTCGAGGCATCTTCACTGGAACAGACTACTTTTGTCTCCGGAAGCTCGTGCTTGATGCGCTCAACCATCTGAAATGAATGGTTGAGATCACCGCTGAGCAGAAAAAGAGCTGCCCGTGGCCGAAGACGATTGAGCTCCTCGATCACCTGTGGCGCATTGGGCAGCTCGGCAACTATGGCCAACTGCACCCGACAGGCAGTGCGCAGCAGCATTCGCTCCTGCTGACTCAGGCTCCGTCCTATCACTACGATAGAGATCGCGTTAGACACAGAATTCTTCCCTCAAAAATTTTCGGGGGCAACCTTTTGTTTCTCGAATACCAGCGTTCTTCATCCCCGGTTTTATAACCTGACGATTATATCCCGTGTTTGCCCGGTAGTGTCCAATTAATCACTACCAAACGAATCGAATCACTGGTCATTGCAGCAGCTGCGTCGCCATTGGAAGCCAGCTGCGCCGGAAGAGATTCAGCTGATCGCCGTCGAAATTGGTCGACGCGATCGGCGTCCCTCCAGCGATGATCTCGCGGACAAAGAATCCCTGCAGGGTACCATCCGTCGAGACCTCCTGCAGATAGAATAGCCCGAAATTGGTGACACGAAGCTGTAAAGCCCCGGGATTTCTGATCAATTCAAAGGGATTGAAGAGAAGAACCGGGATGATAGTCGCGTGTGAGTTTGGCGCCGGATAGACACTACTCTTGACAAACCGGTGCTGGAGCAGCGCATTGGGATCAAGCGTGTCGGCGGTCCTCATCTTCAGCGAACTGAGACCGATCCGGACGTTCTCGTAGGCTATTCCATTACTGGTTGAAAAGACCGTGATCAGATCCCCGACCCGCACCTCCCCACAGTAGCCGAAGTTGGCAAGATCGCCGACGGCCAGATTGGCAAAGGTCGATCTCGGCAGGGTCGTCAGGTCAGCGATGCGATAGTAGTTGCGGCGCAGTTGAACGTATTTGCCCATGATGGTTCTCGTCCCCATCTCGGACTGAAGAGAGGTATCACGCAAGCCGGTCACGTGTGGTCCGAGACCGGAGAGTGTATCAACATATGGGGCAACATTTCGGGCACCGGCGGCAAACCGTGAACGATAGTAGTCACCCTGCCGGTCCGGCAGGGGGTTATTGACCCGTAGTGGCTCGCCGACGTAACGGACTGTGTCGGTTGAGTCGAAATAGCTGTCAGGGATAATGAGCGGACGCCAGCACGACCCGCAGCTACCCGTCCCGCCATCGACCGGAAAGACCGAGGATTTGGCGACTCCCTGAATCGTGACATTAGAGAGTCCGAAGAGGCTGGCAAAGAGGAGTGAGAGTCGGACGTTGGTGTCGACGGTAACCTGTGGAAGGTCGCGTGACAGATCGACGCCCACTTGTCCCGGGTCGATCACCAGTTGGTTGGGCTGGGTGGTATTGCCACTTCCAGCAGGTGAGTCACCAGAGCGGCGAACCTGATTGAATGAACCATAGAGGATCGCCAGTTCCCTGACCAGCTCCTCCTGTCTGGGCATGTTCAGGTCAGACTCGATCGTGGCGCGGAGGGCAGAAGCACCGGCCAGTGCGGCGGAATCGACCCCGTTCTGGAGCTGGTTCCGGGCGCTGAAGGCATAACCCAGATCGATCGAGAGTGAAACCATCCCGAGCATGGTCGTGATCATGACCGCCGTCAGGGCAATGATCGTTCCTCGCTGCTGTCGCCGAATCCGGAGCCAGGAAGAGAGGAGTCCCGGGCCACGCCGCGGCGCGTCCTGCAGATCCATCTCTCTCTGTATCGACTCTTTTTTCATCACTTATATTGCTTTGACTCGCAGATCAGCCCTGATCAACTACTGCTGTGGACGCTCCTGACGTCGGACAACGGATGCCCCAACCGGTCCAACCACCCCCTCGGCAGGAGGCGGAACGGCTGGACTGACGGGAGGTGCGACCATCACCGTGCTGCTTGAATCGACCGGGCCCGGTTTGGAACTCTTTCCTGGCCTGGTAACCGGAGCCGCCGGCTCGACAGGTGGAGTCGAGGGGGCCGGCTTTGGGCTGCTCTCTGGACGGCGTGGGATCGAGTGACCCGACTCGCCCTCGATCGAGCTGGCTGGCGACATGCTGTTGGGGGGAGCCTGGGTACTGCCGATCGGCTTCAGCTCACTCACCCCTGGAAGACGTGGAAGCTGATCCGGATTGAGCGGCTCAACGATCTTCACCGTCGCCAGGAAGAGCAGCTCCGTCTCATTACGCCGGAAACTGCGACTCTTGAAGAGTTCACCAATCAGAGGAATATCGCCGAGGAGCGGGAACTTCGAGAGATTGACCTGCTCGGAGTTGTCGATCAGACCGGCGAGAGCAAAGCTCTGGCCGTCGCGGAGTTCAAGCGTCGTCTTGGCGCGTCGGACGCGCAGACCGGGAACCGTGAATCCGGAGATACGGATCGCCGCCGTCGTATCGAGACTGGAAACCTCCGGCTCGAGCTCGAGACGGATGTGGTTCTCATCGATGATCGTCGGCGTAAACTCCAGCTTGACTCCGAACTCCTTGTAGATGATCGAGACCGCTCCCTGTCCCGCCGTTACCGCCTGGACGACCGGAATCGGAAACTCACCGCCGGCAAGGAAGTTTGCCTTCTGGCCGTGCATGGCAATCAGGTTCGGCTCGGCAAGATCCCGGAGCGCCCCGCGTGAGTACATGGCATTGAGAAATCCCTGGACAATCGTCCCGCCAAGAATGCTCCCGACAAAGAGATTGATCGCCGGGCTTGCCGTGACATCGAGAAGCGAACTCTTCAACCCTCCAGTGTTTGACAGGCTGGCTTTACCAAACTGGGCCGGTCCACTTGGACTGATAAAGGTTGGAAGGCTGGTATTCTGGATACCATAGGCCGGAGCAATCTCGCGCAACACCTGGCGGTTCACTTCGGCAATTCTAACTTGCAATTGGACTTGCGCGGCATCAAGCACCGGGCTCTTGAGAAGGTTGGTCACCTTCAAACCTGCCGCCTCAATTATCTTCTGTGCATGATCGGCAAGTTCGGGACGCGTCACACTACCGGAGAGAACAACCGAGTTGTTGGCCTGACTGAGCTGAATGTTCTCCTTCGGAAAAAGGATCTTGATCTGGTTGTCGATGAGGGTCAGATTGACCTGGACAAAGATGTCGAAGATCATCATCCGCGGGGCACCCGCCGGGGCATTCTTGGCCCAGACGACCAGGTTGACCTGACCGAAGTTGAGTCCGTTGACCATGACCTGCCGGGTCGAGATCGGGACAACCTCGGCGATCTTCTCGCCCGAGATCGAGACTCTCTCGTAATCCTCGTCCAGCTCGATCAGCCGCGACTGGCCGACCAGCACGTCGACCTTGATCGAGGTCTGCTGATTCTTCGCAAACGACGCCCGCAGAGTCGGTCGCTCCTGTGCCATCCCGACACCGACCCACCCGGCGATCAGCAGCAGAAAGAGAAGGCCGGAGGTGATCCGGTCATTAATGCCATTGGTTTTCAGTCTGGATCTACGAAACATTGCTTCTCCTCAGTGGGTAGCTTCAACTCTCAGCCTATCCAATATTACCGGCCAACATCATCGGCCAACACTGGTAACGAACTCAGACGCCAATTGGGCGGCGAAGGATGGCTGGTCGAAAACAGCCATTGACCTCAGGGGACAATGACGACCCGGGAACGTTTGGCACCCTCGATCAATTCGACCGTGGGCGTTGATGATGCTGGTCGTCGGGTGCTGCTCGCGGGGGCACTCCCCGCCGCCGGCGGTGCCACTGCGACCGGATTCGTGGTCCCGATGTTCCAGGCGGGAGGCATGGGCATTGGAGCGGGCTGGCGCGACGCCCCCCCACGAACTCCAATCGCCGCCCGCTCTTCAAGATTAGTATCGTTGAGAACATCCCGCCGGGTCGCCCCCGGGGTCGTCTCGATCACCAGATCGGTCGCATTACGAATCGAGAGCTGGAGTCGTCCCTCCGCTTCTGCAAGTTTCAGCTTCTCTGCCTGTGCCGGAGTGACCTCGAGGGTGACCGTATTGACGAGCGAGGGCTTCCCCTCGGCGCTGTTCTTCATCTGCTGGCCGCCAGCCAGGACGCGAACCTTCTGGAGTATTACCTTCGATACCTGGTGTGCACCATCGAGCTGTGGCTGCATGATGGCAATCACATCGACATAGGTGCCCGGAGCAACGAATCCTCCGACACTGCTCGCCTCATCAACCCGCACGGAGACGGCCCGCATTCCGGCCGGCGTCACCCCGGAGAGGCCCGGCTGGGCACCCAGTCCAGCAAGATGCCGACTCAGCAATGGCGTCTTCGCCGACACATCGGTGATCGTCACCCGCCCCAGCACCTCGTTCTCCTGAACCATCGCCTGATTGGGTACCAGCTCGTTCGGGTACCTGACAACCATGATGTGTTGCGGCTCGATCTTTGTGCCGAGCGGAATGTCGGTGACGGCAATCACCACATCCGTCTCCTCTTTCTGCTTGGCGATATCGACCCGCTTCTCGAGATAGATCTTTGCTGAATAGATCGAGACGAGCCCGAAGAATACAGCGCCAGCCAGGGCCAGCAGGAATCGCTTGTTCATTTCACCACTCCTTTGACATTTCCCATCTCTATCCCACCCTTTGGTGCTTCAGGGTCCGTCTGCTCGACGCGCTCCCCTGCCGGGAGATGGATTATTGCTACTCGTGATCCATGTAGCATGTGGCAACCATTCTAATCGACGATGATGCCGGTGGCGGCGGTGCACCCTCTGCCGCGGGAGTTTCAAACATCCGCACAAAGAGCGGAACCGGGCTCTCGAATCGGTGTTCAATGACCACTCCAACCCGCTGCCCTCGCCCACCCTGCGAAAAACCGAACTCGGGTGCAGGATCATCAGCCGTGGCATAGATTCCATCGTTACCGGCCCTGATGCGGGCCAGCTGGATGTTGGTCTCGGTGCCGATCCCGACTCCCGAACTGGCCAGGTAGGACTTGACCTTGTTCAGAGCCGCTGTCTGAACCTCCGCTTCACTGGCGTGGACCAACCCGGCTCCGTAGGGGAGGACGAGCACCCGTGCCCCTTCCCGCGCGGCTATCGTCAAGGCCTGTCTGGCAGCAAAGGCCCGGCCAATCTCGATTACCGCCAGAACCATGACCAGAAAAAGCGGAAGAACCAGTGCAAACTCGACCATCGACTGGCCGATTTCGCACCGGTCAAAAATCTTTCCGGCTGCTCTTGCGGAGTCAGATCCGCGACTGGTCTCCATCTCAGGTCCCCCGCTTCATCGTGCAACTGGCACTCACGTCGAGGTCGGTGAAATTCGAGGCGAAATTGCCGATCGGCAACTTGATCGAATAGAGGACCGTCAGCGTCACCAGTTGCCTGTTATTGCTGACGAGGTCGAGGCTGTTCTGAAAACCGCGCGAATCCTTGGAATAGAAGTAGACATTGTTTCCATCAAACCCGTTGTTCGACACATACTGACGGACAACCGGCATGACATAGCTCTGAAAATTTGAAGATCCACTCTGATCGGGGTTGCACGCCGGTGGAGTACAGTAATTACCACTGCCCATCGCCGGGTTCCGGGCCATGACCCGGGCGCCCTCATAGGCTGCTCCGTAGAGAACCATCTGCAGATTGAACCCCTGGGCGATGAAGGTGACACCAACCAGAAGAAGAAAGAGAACCGGGAAGATGAGTGCAAATTCCATCAGCGACTGGCCAGTCTGGCCATGGGACAAGGGAGACTCAGGACGCACGTGGCGCAGGATACCGGCGCTCACGGGCAGAGTCACTGATCGGGTTGGATTGGATGGATTACGTTTCATCCTGACAATTCCATTAACGAGCGGATTCCGGTCTGGTGGCGGAGGAAGAGCATAACGAGCGTCCCCACTGCCAGTGCCACGCCGAATGGCGTCCGTACTGAAGCAATCTCGGGCTGATCCGCAAGTCCGAGCTGCAAGCCGTATATTCGCGCTCCGGGCAGAAAAAACCCGACAAAATCCCAGAAGACACACCTGAATCTCAACCAGGTGAGCCGAACTTTGCGCTCCCTGACCACATAGAAGATCGCCATCACCGGATAGAAGATGAGCGCCGCGAGCAATGTCGCGACCGTCCTCTCCCAGCCCAGCAACGCGCCGATCGCCATGAGGAACTTGACGTCACCGGCCTTCATCCCGCCCACTGCATAGGGAATCAGCAGAAGCAGAAACCCGGCAGCAATCCCCTTCAGCCCGGCCAGCCGGCCGTCAGCATTGAAGAGAAGATGAAGAAGCAATCCAGCCAGCATCCCCGGAAAGACGAGCATATTTGGAATGCGGCGCTCCCGGATATCGAAGATGGCCACGACAATGACAAATATGCCGACGACCGGAGTAATGAGCTGTGTGATGTGCATTGGCCAGGTCATTTCACCAGCCCGGAAAGTGAAAACCCGTTCAGGTGATTACCGGGAACGACGTGGTGAGTGGCTCCGTATGCTGGCGGTAAAGACATAATTTGATCGAGAGATCGTCCCCGCCCCGCGGCTGCCGCAGAGCGGGGATCGTCTATCGATAATTATTGTTGATGACAGGGGGCTATTAATCTTCACTACCGGCAGGAACTCGCTTGACCCGCGCAGAGTCTCCCGTCGGCTCAGTCTTTAAAACCAACTCTGCAGTGAAGCATCTCCCCGGTTAGGAGATGCTTGCATTGGCCGATGAGAGCCGCGTGTTGATCTTGCTGAAGATCGAGCTGATGCTCGTGCCCATGGTCGTCAGAACGAAGATGGCTGCCGCACCGATCAGAACCAGAAGAAGCGAGTACTCGACGATGTCCTGCCCCTGCTCATCACGAATGAAATTTTTGATCATCATATCCTCCAGTTGTCATTATCCAGTTGTCATTATCAACTGCAACCAACGGTTGCAGTTTTCAGTTAAGCTTGTGATGGCCAGGGTCACGACTTTCGGTTCGACTGATTCAGGACGTTTCGAACCGGACGCAGTACTGAAGTCGGCCTTGCATTTCAGCCTGTCTTCAATCGGTCTGCGTCGTGCCTGGCTCAGATTTTCAATCGATGACATCACCGGTCAAAACTGTTGAACCCTGATGTCGTCTCCCCCACTGGCAGGGTATCAAATTACGCGGCTTAGATAGCCATCCATTCTGTTTGGTTGTCGATAAATAATAATTTGAACAAAGAATTAATTCGACCCGTGTAAAATCATGTTATTAAACTGCTTAGGCTCCTCTTCAACCGTCGGCCGGCAAAAGGCGCGAGGATTGGAAATAGACAGTTTGGTTGAAGACAGGAAGAGACACGGTCGATCGTGCAGCGAGGAGGGAGAGTCATGTTTTGATGAAACTACCATACGACAAGGTATCTCAAACAATTGACAAGTGTTGATCTGAAAGCTCGAGATGGCAGAGCCAACGAGACGACGCTCACCCCAGCGAACAGACTCTAAATCCGACAATTTTCCTGATCATTAAAGATAATAACGACATGAGATTCAATCTTCAAGCAAAAAATCCCGTTCGAAGCGTAAGGACGCTGCTGTGGGTCGTCCTCGCCCTGATGCTGAGTTGGTGGCGGCTGGGGGATTCGGGCTTTGGGGTGCAGGGAGATCTTCCGCTCCACTACCATATTTCACGCAGCATGCTAGAAGGAATGAGGGCCGGGGAGTGGGGGCTCGACTGGGGGGGCTTGCTGGAGGGAGGGCGCGGGAGCAGTCTCTTCACTTTCTATCCGCCACTCTTCTACTGGCTGACCGGGTTGGTCGCACTGGCTGGTGGACTTTCGATCCTGAGCTCGCTGAAGGTCGTAACGGTACTGATTCTGGTCTTCAACCAGTGGACGGCATGGCGGCTGGCGGGAAGGTATTTAAGCAGACTGGAGGATCAGGGACAGAAGGCAGATCGAGAGATGGAGGAGTGGGCGCGACTGGTGGCGAGCCTGCTTGGAGTGCTGCTGCCGGGACTGGCACTGATCGGGCTCAACCGTGGGTTCCTGCCGCAGGCGCTGGGGATGGGGTTTCTGCCTCTGGTGATCGATGGAGCTGACCGGTTGCTGAGTGGCGAGCGGGGGTGGGGAGCGCGGATATCGCTGGTGGTTGGGCTGAGTGGAGTGGTCCTGTCACATACGATCTGCGCCTATCTGACGGTGGTGGCGCTGGGTTTGCTGCTGGTGAGTGATGATCGATGGCGGGAGCCGAAATGGTGGAGACGTCTCGCCGTCGTCGCTGGACTATGCGTGTTGTGTGCGGGTTTGACGGCCTTCTTCTGGTTGCCGCAACTTGTCGAGATGAGCTGGGTAAAGATGGACATGCATCTCGAGAAGCAGAACTATCACGACTATCTCTTCTTTGCGCCGGCGGCCAATGGATCGCCGTATCGCCGGGCGTGGCAGGGGTTGAACGAGGTTGCAGGACTGGTGACGATCGGACAGAGCAGTCTGGTGATGCTGGCAGGCCTGCTGGCCTGGAGGGATCGGACGGCACGGAGATTGATGCGGTTCGGGATGGCCGTCGGGCTCTTTGGGGTGCTTATCTCGCTGCCGCAATTGGAGATTCTCTGGCGAGTAGTCCCGGGACTACCCTTCGTGCAGTTTCCGTGGCGGTGGCAGCCGGTAACAGGGATGGTGGGTGGAGTGCTGGTCGTGCGGGGATTGTGGCAGCGGGGCGCCGGTGGAGGCCGGTGGAGTCTGGTGGGAGGAGCGGCCCTGATTGGGCTGTTTCTGGCCGGATTCTGGCTGACAATCCTGCTCTGCCGGCCCTACAGTGGAGCAGAGGGGGCACGACAGATCACCGCGCTGACGGCGAGTGGAGTGGGAAGGGCGAGCCTGAGCCATGCGGAGTCACGGGCATTACAGGATGATGGGAGCCCCGATTTTCTCTGGTATACAGGGAATCTGGTCTATTTTCGGCCACGGACGGCTGAGACGACGATCTATCCGACAGTCGACCAACCGGGTAGCCTGGAGATCAGGGAGGGGAGAGGGCGGGTGACGGAGGTGCGACGGACGCAGGAAGTGCGCCATTTCCGGGTCGAGGCCGAGACGCCGCTGCGGGCAAGGCTGGTGAGCTATGCCTATCCCCACTGGAGAGCGACGCGCGATGGAGTGTCGATTCCGATCGGCATCGAGCCCGGGAGTGGGCTGATGGAGATCGAGCTTCCGGCTGGTGCGTTTGAGGTGCGGTTCGATTATCGTTCGCCGTCCTATGCACAGTGGATCTCCGGACTGACGCTGCTGGGGCTCATGATATGGATGCTGACGGGGCGGAGAAGATCCGGGGCGTGGTATACTGCCGGGCGATGATCACTCCAGCAGGCATCTATCTTCATATTCCGTTCTGTGCGACGCGCTGCCACTATTGCAACTTCGCAACGGGTGGTTACGATGAACAGACGGCCGAGCACTACGTTGCGGCGCTGAGGAGGGAGATCGAGTCGGCGACCGGACGCTGGCCGGAGATGACCCGGCAGATCGAGACGATCTATTTTGGCGGGGGGACTCCGACGACGCTGCGTGTCGACCAGTTGGCGAGCCTGCTCGAGGAGTGTCGGCGCCATTTCGAGATCAACGCGGGGGTGGAGATCACGGTCGAGGCCAATCCGGGCTCGGTCAACCGCGAATATCTGACGGATCTGCGTGGAACTGGAGCGAACCGGCTCAGCTTTGGTGTCCAGTCATTCGATGACCGGGAGCTGGCGATGATCGGGCGCTCCCATCAGGGGATCGAGGCCCGTCAGGCAGTCGAGATGGCGCGGGCCGCTGGTTTTGAGAATATCAGTCTCGACCTGATCGCCGGGCTGCCGGAACAGGAGATGGCGACGTGGCAGCGCAATCTGGCGGGTTTATTTGAGCTTGCGCCTGAGCATCTCTCGGTCTACCTGCTCGAACTCTACCGCGATGCCCCGCTGCAGCACCGGATCGAGCGGGGCGAACTGCAGGCGATCGACGATGAGCTGACCGTCGCCATGTACTATGAGCTGGTCGATGCCGCCGGGCGCCACGGCTACGATCAATATGAGTTATCGAACTGGTCGCGACCTGGATTCGAATCGCGCCATAACCTGAAATACTGGACTGGTGCCCCATACTGGGCCTTTGGAATCTCGGCGGCCGGATATAGTGGATCATCCCGCTGGTCCAATACGAGAAACATCAACCACTATCTTGAACTGATCGAACGCGGTGAGAGCCCGGTCGCCGATAATTCCATTCTGAGTGATGACGAGCGACAGAGCGAAGCGATCTTTCTGCGGCTGCGGCTGCGGGAAGGGGTCGATCTGCGGGAGCATCAGCAACGATATGGAGTGGATATTGCGGTGCGCTACCAGGAAGAGCTCGACCGGCTGCACGAAGCGGGCCTGATTGAGCTGGATGAATCAACCCTGCGAATATCGCGGGCTGGCAAGGTGCTGGCCAACGAGGTCTTCGCTGCCTTCATTTGACTATTACAACTATGAGACCGATCGATCTGCGAAGTGATACCGTGACGCGCCCGACACCGAAGATGCGGCGGGCGATTGCCGAGGCCGAGGTTGGGGATGACGTCTATCTTGAGGACCCGACGGTCAACCGGCTCCAGGAGCGGGCAGCCGAGCTGTTTGGCAAGGAGGCGGCGCTCTTCGTCCCGACCGGGACGATGGGCAACCAGATCTGCGTCCGGCTCCAGTCACGTCCTGGAACCGAGGTGATTCTCGAAGAGCGGAGCCATATCTATAATTACGAGATGGGCGCCGCCGCCGTCCTTTCCGGAGTGACCTTCCGACCGGTCCGCGGTGAGAACGGGATTCTTGCCTGGGATGATGTCCGGGCAGCGATCCACCATGATGCGCCGTATTATGTTACGCCGACCTCGCTCATCACGCTCGAGAATTCGCACAACATGGCCGGTGGAGCAGTCATGCCGGTAGCGACGATCCGTGAGATCTGTGCCGGGGCGCACGCCCTGGGGATCCCGGTTCACCTCGATGGCGCACGGATCTTCAATGCGGCAGTGGCGCTGGGGTGCTCGGTCGCCGAGATTGCGGCACCGCTCGACACGGTCATGTTCTGCCTCTCGAAGGGGCTCGGAGCGCCGGTCGGGTCGATGATCGTCGGACGCCGCGAGCTGATCCGCGAAGCGATCAGTCTGCGCAAGCTGCTCGGCGGAGGAATGCGCCAGGTCGGGGTGCTCGCGGCCGCCGGACTGATTGCACTCGAAGAGTCCCCGGCGCAGCTCGAGCTCGATCACCAGAAGGCGCAACGACTCGCCACCGGGCTGGCGGAGATGCCGGGAGTGATGATCGATCCGGCCCGGGTCGTGACCAACATTGTCATCTTCGACATCTCGGCGACCGGCTGGACGACGGCCGACTTTGCGACGGCCCTGCGGGCGCAGGGTGTGTTGGCCAATGGAATTAATCCGCGGGAGATGCGTTTTGTCACCCACTGTGACGTAAGCATCGCGGAGATCGAACGGACTCTCGAGGTGATCACCGCGATTTTGAGCGAGGAGCGTCATGCCTAGCCCGGGACTGATCATTGCCATCGACGGACCAGCCGGAGCCGGCAAGAGCACGATTGCCCGCGAAGTCGCGCGGCGGCTCGGCTATCTGTTCATCAATACTGGCGCGATGTACCGCGCCGTGGCCTGGAAGGCCGCGCAGCTCGGCATTCCACTCGATGATCGGGAGGCTCTCGGCGAGCTGGCCGGAAGATCGGTCATCGAGCTGGTTGGCCCGGTCGACGCGCTGCGCGTGCTGATCGACGGCGAGGAGGTGACGCAGGAGATCGTCCGGCGGGAGATCAGCGAAGCCGCCTCTCTCGTTTCGTCGATTCCGGCCGTGCGCCGCGCCCTCGTCGCCCGGCAGCAGCAGATGGGTGCGCGGGGTGGAGTGGTGATGGAGGGGCGCGACATTGGCACGCAGGTCTTCCCGCAGGCCGATCTGAAGATCTATCTCGACGCGACGCCGGAGGCACGGGCCGGTCGACGCTTCGCTGAAGATCAGGCCCGTG
>CAIOZW010000185.1 GCA_903862855.1 uncultured Acidobacteriota bacterium | reverse complement strand
CCCCGCCCCTGTTCAATCAGGACGATCATCTTCTCGTAGATCCGCCGGTGCGCGGAGTTGTAGAAGTCCTCCACTTTCAGTCGTTCGACCACCTGGTTGATCACCAGATTGTCGAGCAGAACCACACCGAGGATCATTCGCTCGGCTTCGACATTGCTGGGCATCGACTTTTCGATCGACATGTCTGCGCTTCGCTCCTCAGTCCGCTCTCTCTTCCTGAACCCATCTCTGGCCATCGATGACTCACCGGGATTGCGGCACTCCTGGGTACCGGGGATGAAAATAGCGGAGTGGCGGACACTTCTGTCCATCACTCCGCTATCAGTATTGAACCATCTGGCGTCTGCGTCAACAGAGCCAATGCACGATTTTGTCGAGATCGGCCTGTCAGAACGGTGCCAACTGGTGGCCGGTTACTCGGCCTCTTTGGTCACGGCCACCTTGATCGTCGCGATCACCTCGCGATGGAGTTTGACCGGAACCTCATAATCGCCAGTCTCCTTGAACGGATCCTTGAGCTGGATCCGGCGGCGGTCGATCTCAAAGCCTTTTGCGGCGAGGGCCTCGGCAATATCCATCGAGGTGACCGACCCGTAGAGCAGACCGTGCTCACCGACCTTGCGCGCAAACTCCAGAGAGATTTCACCGAGCAGTGCCGCCTGCCCCTCTGCGGACGCCTTCTCAGTCGCCTCCTTCTTCAGAAGCGCGCGACGCTGCATCTCAATCTGCTTGACATTACCCGGGGTGGCCTGGATGGCCAGCCCACGTGGCAACAGAAAGTTACGACCATATCCGGCACGCACCTTGACCAGTTCGCCGCGCACGCCAAGATTGTCAACATCTTCTTTCAGCAACAGTTCCATTATTGCCATCTTCTCAATCTCCTCTCGGGACTCCAAAACGGAGTCTCCCGGTTAGCTGCTCGTCCTAGTATCTGGTGTAAGGAAGAAGCGCGATATTGCGAGCGCGCTTGATCGCCTCGGTCAGCTTGCGCTGCTGCCAGGCACTGACTCCGGTAAGGCGCCGCGGCAGAATCTTGCCGTTCTCAGCGATATAGGACTGCAGTAACTTGACGTCCTTGTAGTCAATGTAGTCAATCTTTTCAGCGGAGAGCCGTGAAACACGTCGACGACGCGAACCGCCACGCGGAGCACGTCCGAACTTGCCACCCCGCTCTGAACCTTCAGAATCGAAATTTCTTGCCATTTTTATCTCCTCACTCCCTGGTTAATCCATGTCGTCGTTATCGTCATCGTCATCGTCGACGTCATTCAGCGCCGGAGCGCCGGCTGGAGCAGTCTTGCGCTTAGCCTTCATCTTCTCGGCGCGCTTCAGATCCTCGTCGGTTCGCACCGTGATGTGGCGAATGACAAAGTCGGTCACCCGGAGGCGACGCTCGACCTCGGCAATCTCACGCCCTGTCCCCTCGAGGTAGATCAGCGTGTAGATTCCCTCATCGTACTTGTCGATCTTATAGGCAAGTTTGCGGCGGCCCATGTTCTCGGTCTTGGTGACCGTGCCGCCCCGCTCCTGGATCACGGTCGCCAGGTTTGAGGTGAGCTTGTTCAGATCATCTTCAGCCACTGATGGGGCAGAGATGAACATTACTTCATATGTTCTCAATGCAGATCCTCCTTACGGATAATTGAGCCTGAACGTCAGATGCGATCAGGCAAGGAGAGACCGGAGCTTGGTGCTCCAGGGTCTGTCAGTTGTATTTCGACATCGACTCATCGATGCCACGGTTTAAAAGAACTTCGACGGCGTCGGCTGCAGTCTCGATCGTCTCTGCGAGGACCGCTCTTTCCGCCTTTGTAAACTCGGCGAGGACGAAATCCTTTGTCTCTCTGATCGGGTGCGCGGGAGCGATACCGATGCGGAGACGCGGAAATGACTGGGATCCGAGCTTCTCGATGATCGACTTGAGGCCATTGTGACCGCCAGCACTTCCCTCGCGCCGAATTCTAATCCTGCCAACCGCCAAGGAGAGATCATCACTGATGACCAGAATCCGCGCTGGTGAGTCGACCGAATGTTTGGCCTTGAGAGCCGCTACGGCAACTCCACTCAGATTCATGAAGGTCTGTGGCTTGACCAGCAGCGCATCGGACTCACCGATCGTGACCTTTGTGGTGAGCGACTGCAACTCTGGAGTGCGCACTTCGCGGCCTGCACGCCGTGCAAGTTCATCGATGAGGATGAATCCACAGTTGTGACGGGTCCACTCATATTTTGGACCGGGGTTTCCCAGCCCGACGATCAGCCACACGCGAAGACCCTACTCTTCCGTCTTACCCTTCTTGATCACTTCCGGCTCAGCCGGAGCGTCACCGGTCGACTCGGCCGCCGCACGCGGTGAGATGCAGGTCGCAATGACCGCCTCGGCATCCGTCAGCACCTCGATCTTGTCGCCAAGCTTGAGCTGACCAACGCTCAGATGCGATCCAACGCCGAGCGATGTGACATCGACATCGATCGAATCCGGCAAGTCTCCGGGAAGGCAGCGAATCTCGAGATTATGGAGAACGACGTCGAGAATACCGTCGGCATTTCTCACCCCATCCGGCTCTCCGCTGACGCGGAGCGGGACTGAAAAGTTGGTCCGCTCGTTCATCCGCACGCGCATGAAGTCGGCGTGGATGACCGTTTCACGTACCGGGTCGAGCTGGAGCGAGGCTATCTTGACCGGGATCGACTGACCGTCGAGATTGAGATAGATGATCCGGCTCCGGCCGTGGCGGCGAATGAGTGCCGCCAGCTCCCGTTTGGCCACCGCACTGGTCACGGGTGCCTCATCAGCTCCGTAGAGGGTCGCCGGAACCTGGCCGGCGGCGCGGAGGCGCCGTGAAACATTCTTTCCCGTCTCCTGACGGGTAGTGGCTTGAAGAGAGATTGTTGTACTTTCACTCATGGAAAAGCTCCGATCAAAGTCAATCAGAATCGTACAGATTCGATTGTTTTCAGTTCAAAGATGTACCTGACAATATTCGTAAATTCACTTCAGGGGCGTCGCCCTGTCACAACCAGATCCGGATCGACCTTGTAGCAGCACGAGCCTGGTCGAGCCAGCAATCCCGCGAGAAGATCTCCTGCCCCGGATCAGATAAAGAGTCGACTGACCGATGTCTCATCGTGAATCGACTTGATCGCCTCGGCAAGCAGTGGGGCGATCGAGAGACATTCATAGAGCGGGGCGACACAGTCAGCTCTCTGCGGCAGCGAATTGGTATAGAGCACCTTTTCGAGCGGAGAGGCGGCGATCCGATCGACCGCACTCCCGGAGAGAACGGCGTGGACACAACTGGTCAGAACCCGTTCGGCTCCAT
>CAIOZW010000184.1 GCA_903862855.1 uncultured Acidobacteriota bacterium | reverse complement strand
GTGTTCACTGCCGATCAGATGGTTAAAGCTGGTTGGACAACCATTCTCATCGGTGGCGATGGCGATCATAAATCCCGTCGTCAGTGGATCGATATCGCTGGCGAGGAAACTGGTGGTCTGGCTTGGCGAGAGATTGATGAACCTGTCGGCCGCCGAGCAGGTCTGGCCATCGATGAAGAAGAGATGGACATAGGTCGAACTGACCGGATTGGTATTGGTGAGGCTGAACCTCGTATCCTGCCGGGTGTTGTTGACGGTTGAGGTGTAGATGTTGAAGATGAGGAGACTGCCGGCGATGAGGTCGCTCGGATCTGAGTCGATCGGCACGGGGTTTCCGGCGCCGGATCCCGGGCAGTTGATCGTCATGCAGACATCGATGATTGCCGTACTGTCCTTGGTTCCATCCAGATTGGAGTCATAGGCAGCAGTTGATCGGGGACAGATCTGTGTGCCAGACAGTACGCTGCCGATCTGAGCAAAGTAGGACAGCCTAAGTTTGTCGCCAGGGTTGAGAGATCCATTCCAGAGAATCTTCAAACCATTGATGGTGATGGTCCCTGTGCCACTTGAATTGGTGGTCGAAGTGGCGGAGACGACACGGGTGACCGTGCCCGGAAGATCGATGGTCAGTTCGGCGCCGGTGCCATCAGGTGCGACAAATGAGGTCGGGTTGCCCATCTCGACGATGATCTCGACGATTCCACCCGGGCTGACGCAGGTTGCCGGATCACTCAGCGTGACCCGCAAGACCCCGAGGCCAATATCGTAACTGTAGTTGGACTGTGGAGTAGGGCCGGTGGTCAGGGTGATGATGGCATTATTGCCGACCGCCAGCGCGTCGGAGTCGTTGAGGTCTCCACTGGCGGAAGGGTCATTGTTGGGTGGAGAGAGAAAGAGGCCGCTTGCCGGACCGGTGTTGGTGGAGATGGAGATCTGATAGGTCATGTTGGGGAGCAGTCCCATGGCTCCGTTGAGGGTGACGTTGGTACTATTGAAGAGATAGATGCCGCCACCGGAGGTGGTCGTCTGCCCGACAAGGATCCCGTTCTTGTAGAGATTGACGATGATTCCATCGATGCCGACTTCACCGGCATCCTGAATTCCATCCATGTCGGCGTCGAGCCAGATCAGGTTGCCGATCTCAAAGACCGAGCCGCCACTCTGCGGTTGCCAGCCCATATCAAGGGTGTGGTTGACCTCACCATTGTTTCCGGTCGTCACCGAGATGACTCCGTTGCCTCCGGTGAGAACGGCATCGGAGTCGCGGAGATCGGCATCA
Source organism: uncultured Acidobacteriota bacterium (assembly GCA_903862855.1). Classification (GTDB taxonomy): domain Bacteria; phylum Acidobacteriota; class Blastocatellia; order RBC074; family RBC074; genus CAIOZW01. The sequence goes on along the minus strand of CAIOZW010000184.1, from coordinate 860 downwards.
GTGATGGTTCCCTGACCGGTGTTGGCTGTTGTCAGACCTGTGTAGCCAAGGCCCTGCATCTGGGTCTGCGAGACCCGAATCTCATATGCGGTATTTGGCAGCAGACCGGTGTTGAAGAGATATCGGCCTTCGCTGTTGGTGGTGACAGATGATCCGACCTGGACGCCACCAAGAAAGAGAGAGACCTGGACACCGGCAATACCCGCCTCGCCCGGATCCTGGACTCCGTCGCCATCGGTATCGGCCCAGATCCGGTTGCCGATCTCGATGTAGTTGATCAGACCACAACTGAGCTCGACGTCTCCGAGACCTGACGATTTTCCAAGCTGTGTCGATTGATCATCTCCAAGGCTATAGAGGACCAGCGAGTGTGATTGTGCACCATTGGTATTACTTAGGTAGCGAAATCCGCCGGCATTTACCTGGGCTGTCTCCCCGCTCTTTTCGTCGCGTGGATCCATGGCGGTCATGACGACTTCACCGGAGCCCGGGAGAACGGCCAGTCCACCCATGGCGATCTCGGTGTGCGGATCCAGACCACAAAATGTGCGAGGAGGGGCGGGAGCACCAGGATAGGCGAAGTTGTCGGCATAGAATTCGCCAAAACCCGGGCCTTCGTTGTTGCTGGTCGATGAACCGGTCAACGATCCGACCCTTCCGCCATTCTCGAGAATGAATGAACTGCCGGCGATCAGGCCACGAAGAATATCGCCACCGACCGCATTGGTGTAGACCGAATTGCCGGTCAGATTTCGTGAGCCGCTGAACTGAATCGGACAGAGGATGTTGTCGCTGATCGTCATCGCTCCCTGTCGGTCGATCCTGTTGCTGGTCGTCGCGAGGGTCGTTGTTCCAGCCGC
>CAIOZW010000183.1 GCA_903862855.1 uncultured Acidobacteriota bacterium | reverse complement strand
AAGTTGAGCAGAATCCGATGGCGCAGCACTGGAGCAGCCATGGCCCGGATATCTTCACACGATACATTGACCCGGCCGTGAAGTATCGCTCGCGCTTTTCCCGCGAGGACGAGAAACTGCGAAGCACGCAGTGAGCCACCCCATGTCACCCAGCGATTTATGAAGTCCGGAGCCTGCGCCAAGCCTGCTGAGTCCGGACGACTTTTTCCGACCAGGTTGACCGCATAGCGGGTCACCGTCTCTGCTGCCGGCACCTTGCGCACCAGTCGCTGAAAAGCAATGATCTCTTCAGCCGTCATCATCCGCTCAAAATTGAGATCCTGCGGTGAGGTGGTCATCCGGACGACGGCGATCTCATCCTCGACCGGCAGATAGCCGATCCGGACATTGAACATGAACCGGTCAAGCTGGGCCTCCGGCAGTGGATACGTCCCCTCCATCTCGATTGGATTCTGCGTGGCCAGCACGAAGAATGGACGGGGCAGTGGGTAGGTCACCCCCTGAACGGTCACCGTCCCTTCCTGCATCGCCTCGAGTAAGGCCGATTGTGTCTTGGGTGGCGTCCGGTTGATCTCGTCGGCGAGGATGATGTTGGCGAAGACGGGCCCCTTGATAAACTGGAGCACCCGCTTCCCCGTGGTCCGATCCTCCTCGATCACTTCCGTCCCGGTGATATCGGCCGGCATCAGATCAGGAGTAAACTGGATCCGCTTGAATGACAGGTCGAGCACGCTCGAGATGGTCTTGACCAGGAGTGTCTTGGCCAACCCCGGTACTCCGGTGATTATCGAATGGCCTCCGACAAAGAGCGAGATCAGTACCTGCTCGACTACCTCGTCCTGGCCGATGATCGCCTTGCGAATCTCGCGCAGCAGTCCCTCGCGTGCTGCCACCATCTTCTGCAGCAACTCTTCGTCGCCAACTGTTCCTGATTCAACAGACATACCTGTTCCTCATTACATTTGTTAGTGGGCCATTGGTTAGTGGGTCAGCGCATACATGATGTAGTTTACGCCAAACTTATATGCTTCATTCGTCTCCTCGATCGGACGGAATGGATTGTCAGAGAACTGCCAGTAGTCGCTTATATCGTAGTTGTAGTTGACGATCATCATCAGCCGGCCAGAGGAGTCCTCTACCCCCCAGAACTCAGGTTTGTAGTATGTTCCATAGACTGGATTGAGATCGAGTGAGCCAATCGAGAAGAAACAGTTGAAGACCGGGTGGTTGAGGTCGAGTCGTTTCATCTCATACTCGGGGAAGACTCTCCGGACGTGCATCTGGAGGTTTGCAAACTGGCTTGGATGACGAAAGTCGTCGATCATCAGAAAACCGCCACGTAGCAGATACTCCCGCCATCCGGCAATCTCGGCATCGTTGAGAGTCATTACCCCAATCTCGCAGAGATAGGCAAATGGAAACTTGAAGAGGAGCGGATCGTCAAAGGTGAGGATCGGTTCGTTCAGATCGAGACTGGCATCAATTTTGGAGAGCTCACCCATGATCTTCATAAGGTGGCGCGAAGCCATCGGGTAGTCGTGCGACCACGGCGGACCGCCATCGCCAAGGTAGTTATTGAAATTGTAGAGATACCCATACTGGCTCGTATCAAAGCGCAGTCTGACAAAAGTGAATCGTCCGGAGAGGTTTGGATCGGTCTTTGGGATACCATTTTCACTGATGGCCGGACCGGTCGAGGGGGGCTTTCTCTGCCGGCGCTGGGCTGCTGCGAGTCCAAAGAGACCGACCAGCAGGGTCAGGCCGAGAGCGGCGACGATGAGTCGCCGACCAGCGAGTCCGCGGGTCATCCTGACGATGAGATTGGAGAAATAGTGGCTCAATTATCCGTCAGCTCCAGCAGCATCTCGAGCCCCTCTTCAAAGGTCGGGGCGATTTCGAGCGCCGTGAGAATGGACCGCCTCGCCTCGATCCGCTTTCCAGCCGCCAGCAGTGCCCGGGCGAGATTGTAATGGGCATCGGCCATATTGGGAGGCTTTCCGGCAAGGGCGACTCTGAACTCGCGAATGGCCGGTTCCGGCTGCTTCAGTTCAAGCAGCATCTGCCCGGCGCTGGTGTGTGCCTCGACGTTGAAAGGATTGATGAAGAAGCTCAGCTGCATCAGCTCGACTGCCCGCGCCTTCTCACCTGCTTCCTGTCTGAGTCCGGCCAGACGCCGCAGTGGTTCGGCAGAGTTCTCATCATAGCGAATCCAGGCCTCGTACATCTCGATGGCCTGGGTCTTCTCCCCGCGTTCGAGATGGATGCGGGCAAGCATATCGTAGGGGTTCTCTTCGCCGCTCTGCCAGGGGATCAGTGCGACGGCCCGTCGCAGAAAGGGAACTGCACGATCATAATTCTTCTCATTGAAGAGCGTCAATCCAGCCTGAAGATTGGCCAGGTAGCTCTCCGGAGAGGCTTCGGCCTCTTTGACAATCTGTTCGGCCCCGACCGGTTTCATTTGACGCGGCAAGGCCAGCTCGGTTGCCGAAGCCATGGCGGACTTTGGCGCAAGGGCCTTCATCTGCGTCGCGATCCTACTCCGCACGTATTCGTTGAATTGACGGTCGAACTCGACTTCACTCAGTTTCAGATTCTCGAGCAGGATGGCCGGAGTTCGCTTCTTTTCGCGATAGCCGCGCAGCATCCCCAGAATGGCCTCGAAACCAAAACGATCCTCGATGAAGTGGCAGATCTGTGACGCCTCGAAGTAGGCTAGCGAGATATCCGTCGGGCGTTTTGGCCGGATGAAGCCGTTATCGAGGTCGGCGATCCTGAACCACTGGCCAGCCGCAAATGCCTGCACGTGCTCAGGGCTCCAGTCATCACCCCAGCCGGGGCGCGCCCGATGCTCCTCATAGACCGAGAGACCTTCTGAGAACCAGCGTGGGATACGGTGATCAGTGATCTGAAGGGTCATGACGTGGGTGAACTCATGCCAGAGTGTACTGCCCCAGTTGAATGGATCTCCGGCGCGCGCCGTTGGGGAGTCCTGGACGATCACCTGACCAAAGCATACGCCCAGCGCCCCGAGGCCGGGAAGACCGAGGGTCCGGACCGCAAAATCCTCGTGGTTGGGAAAGATCTCGACTGTGATTGGGGTGCGGGGGGTAAAACGGTATCGCTCGGCCAGTCTCTGCCGAACCTCGCCGAGGAGCTCGGTGGCATAGCCCGAGAGGACCTCACTCTCTTGCGGAGCAGTGCGGACGATAAAGTCTCCCGTCCGCACCTCGTGGTAGTCCTTCATCGCATCGAGCAGGTCGAGCGTGTTCTTCGCCCAGAGATTGAATGGATCACCTTTGAATGAGATCTCGATGGCGGTTCGTCCCTCTTCAAGTTTTCCAAGTCGTTGCAGTCCGATTCCGAGGGCGAGGTGGGCCGACCAGAGCTGCGGCGACAGTTCGACCGCGCGTCGCAGGAAACCGACCGACTCTTCGTAACGGCGCGTCTGGGTTGCGAAATGGGCGATGACCTCATAGACCATTCCATAGCGTGGGTTGATGGCGAGAATCGCGGCGATCTCTCGATCCATCTCTGCTGGCCGATCCTCGAGCCAGTGGCTGGCAGCCCGAAGCGCTCTGATCTCGAGCGATTTTGGATTGATCAGCAGCGCCTCGTCAATCTGCGTGCGGGCTGAACCAAAACGCTCGGCCTCGAGATCGAGGGTCGCCGCAAAGGCTTTCGCCTCGACATAATTAGGATTGATCTTCAGCGCCTGGGCGAGCGCGGCATTCATCTCATCTCCGCCGCCAATTCGTCGGTTGAGCGCCACGCCAAGATGCGCCCGCGCACTCTGCCCGTTGATCTTCAGGGCATCAGCAAAGAATGAGGCGGCCTCGGCATAGTTGTACTTTGTGGTGTAGAGCTCGCCACCTGCGAGGTGGGCCTCGATGAACTCCTTGTCACCAGCGATCGCTTCGAGGAGCAGGTCGTTTGCATCCTGAAACTTTTCGAGGTGGACGAGCGCCTTTGCCAATGCGGTCTGATCGGCGGGCTCATCGACGACATTCTCTTCGTAGTAGTTGACCAGTGACTGATAGATCTTCTGCGCAGATTCGAGATCACCACTGGCGGCAAGCAGCTCACCCCGGCGGAGGGCCGCCCGGATCTTCACCGACTGACTCTCTGATCTGGCCAACCCCTCGAGCAGCGGCAGTGCCTCACGATCACGTCCGGTGACGATGAGTGCCTCAGAGAGCAGCAGGCCCAGCTCTGGATCTGGCTCGGGTGAGGCAAGGAACCGGCGGGCATGGAGCTCCATTTCACGGTACTGCCCCGTCTCGAACAGTGCCCTGAGCAGACCGATCTGGGCCGCCGATTCCCGTGGCTTTTCGCGCAGAATCGACGTGAGGGCGGTGATCGCTACAACATATCGACCCTGGCGCAGTTCACCCAGAGCGGCCGTCAGTGGGCTCTCCGCGCCATCCTGGTCGTTCGGGGGCTGCTCACCCTGTCCGGCAGGTCTGGACGTCTGTTTTTCCTGCGCCTGACCGCCCACCTGGCCTCCGATCGTCATCCGACTGCTGGCAGTAAACCCGTGACCTGCCAGGAGCAGCATCATCAGGATCAGGGCGGAAATGGACGACAAGGTGTAATCTCTCATCTCTTCTGCCTCGCTCGGATGGTACGATTCAATCTGGCCAGTTCGAGCAGCAGCTTCTCGAGTGAACTGGCATACTCCCCAGCTGGCTGCCGTGACTTTCCGGACTTCAGCTGCTCGATTGCTCCTTCGAGACGAAGTCGTTCCTCGAATAACCTGACCAGCTCCGGATCTCCGCCCGCCTGCTGCTGAGGAAGGGAATCGAGGTAGGTTATCTTTGCCAGCCCGCCATCGTCCGCCTCTGCCTGGGGATGTCCAACGCCATCACCATTGTCATCGAGAAGGGCGTGTTCACTGACCAATCTGCCCGATTTTTCATAGACGGCGGCCGTCTGCTTCGTTGCATACTCGAAGGCCTCGAGCAGCGAGATGCGCCGGTTTCGATCCAGATCAGCTTCAGGTTTTTCGAGGGCGGTGATGAAGTGCTCAGCAAATCGCGGTGCATTCTGCTCCATTCCACTGCGGGTGGCCGTGATGACTACCCTGCCCGGACCATTGAGCAGCTTGAGATACTCTCCACTGGCGCTTGTCATGTTGACGATTACCAGCCGTTCCGCCGTCAATGGGCGCACCAGCTCCGCGAACTCTCGGGCGTTCAGATCGGGACCGGGAAGATTGTATCGCGCCACCTCACCGTCGAAACTGCCGTGACCGAGCATAAAAATAAATATCTGTCGACCAGGCCCGACGAACGACAAGAGTTCACCAAGCGTCCTGGCGATCTCGGCCGCCGTTGCTTTTCGTTCAGTTCCGGTCGGCTTCTCAGTCAGGACCGCAATCTGTTCCGGGGCAAATCCAAGTCGGTCGATCAGCGCTCTCTCCAGTCGACTCTTCCAGCCGTTGAAGACTCCTGCGTAGTTCTCGTCACCGCTGATACCCGAGATGATCAAGGCGTACTTGGTTCGATCGGGCGGAAGAGGTGTCTTCTGCGCAAAGATCGACCGTGCCGACAGGCCCGCCCCACTGGCAATCAGAAGGGCGAGGCTCGCACTCAGCACGCGCCTTTTCCAGGGGCCCGCCAACGTCAAGCGGCAGAATAGAGCGATTCGACTGGACATGGAGATGTCTCTCAAGCCAACCCCTCCCGTTTACGAAGAAACCATTCAGCAGCGGCAAGGCCGATGACAATCAGAAAGTTGATCGGCATATCCCAGAGGTCGTGGCTGACCCGCTCCGAGTTTTTTCCTTCGAGCATGGTGATGTCATTGACCAGCTTCTCAGCCTCGCCGATTGGATAGTACTGCCCACCAGTCTCAGCCGCAATTCTTCTCAGCAGGGCGACATTCTGCGCCGCATCGAAGAGCTCGCGACTCCGCTCCGAGACAAGAAATGATGAGGTAGCTTCACCATATATCCGTCCGGCCTGGCGGCCAGTCATCGAGATCTGGTGAAGTCCGCTCTCGGTCGTGATCAACGTCCCCTGAAAGCTCGTCACCTTCTCCTCGACCTTCAGTTCAAGTGGCAGCTCCACTCGACTTCCGGATGGCAGAGTGACGGTGGCCGTGACCATCAGTTCAGAGACCGGATCGAATTTTGGATCGTTCAGTTCAGCCCTGATCACGACCCGATCGCGCAGAGCATAGGTGTCTCTCTCTGTCGCTACTTCAAACCGCCGCGGCGTGGCGCTGATCTGGTACCTCAGCAACTGGCGCCAGAATGTCTCGTGTGATGTATTCTGAGAGGGCAGTTCCATGCGCCAGCGCCAGGTGTCACTCGCGAGGAGAACCATCGAGCGGCCGCGTCCGTATCGCTGTTCGATCAGCAGGGGAGTGGCCTGACCGGTGCCACTGACCGGGATCGCTTCAAGAATTGATGTCGCACCCGATTTGAGTCGTGGCAATGGTTCAGGAATGGTAATGGCCGGCATCTCCTCCCACCCACGTGCACTGAGGAGGCGATCATCATTGAGTCTGGTGACGGGATGGGTGCGACCGCGCTCGGTCAGCCGAACCTTGTAGCCGGCCACTGCCGCCGGCGATGCCGCCTCGACCGACCCACCAAGCAACACCGGCAACAGCTCCGCAAGTGGCGTTCCGGCATACCGACCGGCACTGAAGGCCCGACTCCCGCCAAGGGCGAGCAGGCCTCCACCACGCCGGCCGATGAACTTTTCGATCATCTGCAACTGCTCATAGCTGAAGAAATTGGCCTCGATGCTGCCCAGGACCAGTCCGTCATAGCTGAAGAGATCCTCGATCGATCCTGGGAATCCGGTCGTCAATTCGCTACCGCTTGTCACCCCCTGGCGATAGAACTTGCCATCTGCCGATCTGAGTACCGAGATGAGCGCAACATTCTTTTCACTCTTCGCCAGCGAGAAACGCAGCTTTCCATACTCCCAGCGAGGCTCGCCTTCGAGATGGAGAATACGCGGAGAGTCATTGGTCACCTCGACCAGCGCCTCGATCGTATTGTTCTCCGTCGTCGTCTCCCCATCGACCGGAGTCAGCTCAAAGGTGTAACGGCGGGCTCCCGCACTGCCTGGTGAAAACTCGACCAGAACCGGTCGAGCCTCTCCAGTTCTCGAGATCTCCCGACCATCGATCCGCTGGGTTTTGATGACCCGCCCGTCCTCACTGATTCGCAGGGTCAGGCTATCGGCCTCGAGTCCGCCGCTCCCCCGTACAAATAGTTCAGCCGCAATTGCAGATCCAACAAGGATCCGGCGTGGCATAGTCAGTCTGGACAGTTCAAAATCGTTGAAGCGATCGGGGTTGCCGACCCCAATCGTGAAGACCGGAATCCCGGCCGAACGAAGGGTTTGCAGTTGTGCCGTCAGGTCATTCCCGTTTTCTCGGCTCAGGTTGGCTCCACCATCGCTGATCATCAGTATTGCAGCCAGTTCGGCGCCACTCGTTTCTCGCCGCGCCTCTTCAAGCGCTCCGGCCGGATCGGTCGTT
>CAIOZW010000182.1 GCA_903862855.1 uncultured Acidobacteriota bacterium | reverse complement strand
ATGCAGACTGATCGTAAAGTTCCTGCCGATCAGGTGAGAACTGCACGATCAACCTATCCAACCATTAACCACGGAGGTTTCATGGAACCGACTCTTTCGATGAACCAGTACAGTCTGGTTACAAATCTGATGTCGTTAACCGTTGCCACGATGGGTGCGGCAGCGTTGTTTTTCTTCATGTCACGCCAGTCGGTCGCCGCCAAGTATCGGGTTGCCCTGACTGTTTCGGGTCTGGTAGTAACGATCGCCTGCTACCATTATTTCCGCATTCTTGAGAGCTTTACCGCCGCCTACAAACTTGAGGATGGAATGTATGTTGCGACAGGGATTCCCTTCAACGATGCCTATCGTTATGCCGACTGGCTGCTGACCGTACCGCTTTTACTCGTGGAGTTGATTGCCGTGCTCAATCTCCCGAAGAAAGAGTCGGCAGGGTTGCTGGGCAAACTGACCATTGCGGCGGTGCTCATGATCGCCCTGGGCTATCCCGGCGAGATCTCGAGCGATGCCGGCACGCGCTGGCTCTGGGGATGGCTGAGCACGGTTCCCTTCCTCTACATTCTCTATGTTCTCTTTGTTCAGTTGAGTGGAGCAGTTGATCGACAGGTCGATGCCGCCAAGGTACTGATCAAGAATGCGCGTCTGCTGATCTTTGCGACCTGGGGCTTCTACCCGATCGCCTACACGATCGGAACGCTTGGTCTTGGCAGCGGGGCGAGCACCGAGGTTGCGATCCAGGTGGGCTACACGCTTGCCGACATCACGGCGAAAGCCGGTCTGGGTGTCTTCATCTTCAATATTGCCAGGGTGAAGACCGAGGCCGAAGAAGGCTCGGCAGCCTGAACCTCGGACAGCACTTTATTGAAAAAGGCAACATCGGCCTGGTGAACTCAAGCGTCGATCAGTTCCCGATGTTGCTTTTTTTCGATCGTGCCTCATTACTGTTCGAGCAATCAGGATCGAGAGGAGCAGGTGATGGCAGACTGCCAGGTGATGGTTCAAAGCAAGGATCAGACCGCTTCTGACGTAATCTTCACGGGAGCGTTGATGATCGATGAGCGGGGTGGCCCTTCCACCACGCTATCCGCCCCCCCGAATCCGCAGTTACTGACGGGTCGGGTGGGAGCGCTGGCCAGGCAGCTTGACAGGCTGACCCTGACCGTCTGCCTGCTCTTCTCATTTCTCGGACTGGCATTGGCAAAGCTGGTCGAACTACCGGTGATCCAATGGGCACCGTGGATGATCGGCATCTTCTTTCTGGTTCTCCCGCACGGTGGGTTGGATGACAGAACGCCATCGCTCGTGCGCGGCGAGGGTCTGCGAAGTCGGGCTGGACTTGGATTCTACGCCTGGTACCTGGGTCTGCTGGGGCTGGTTCTTCTGACCTGGGCATTGAGCGCCAATCTCGGCCTGCTGACATTTCTCATCTTTTCAGCCTATCATTTCGGGCAGGGAGACCTCTACTGGAGTACTCTCGGCGTAGGAGCAGAGGCTCAGGCAGGTCGTAGCAGGTGGGCGAGCTTGTTGCTGGTCGCCGGACGTGGCCTCATCAGTGTCTTTCTGCCATTCATTCGACACGATCAGGACTCGCTTCGTATCGCAGAGAGTCTGAGCGAGCAGAGTGGACAGGTGATCACCCTCGCGGTATGGGCGAGTCGACATCGGACAGGTCTGCTTGCAGGCCTTGGCCTGATTGCACTGGTGCTGATTAGTTCGGCAGCCCTACGCGTCAGAAGACTTCAGATCGATGATCGCGCCTTCCGGGAGATCATCGAGACTGTCATCCTGGTTCTACTGATGGTGACGACTCCACCGGTTCTCAGTGTGGGTGTGTATATTCTCTGCTGGCATGCACCGCGCCATATCCTGCGGCTGATGCTGCTCGATCCGCAACACCAGCACGATCTGGCTGAGAGGCGGGTGAGGCAGGCGCTGGTCTCCTTTCACCTTCGCTCGCTGCCACTTGTCCTGGCCGCCGTGGTGATACTCGTCCTGATCACCGCCTTCTGGCTTCGATACGATCTCGCGCCGGAGCAACTTGTTCTGCCGGCCTTCATCTTCGTCAATGCGATCACCATCCCCCACATCGTCACGGTGACGATGCTCGATCGGTTTCAAAAGATCTGGAGACGGGGCGAGCCATAACGTGACAACGCCATAGCATTTGATCAGCTTCGGGAGGAGCGGCAGGATGAACGGAACAGTCTTCGAACACGTAATCACAGGCGCCGGTTGTGCCGGGTTGAGCCTGGTCTGGCATCTTCTCGAAGCCGGGGTCAGTTCGCCGATCCTGTTGATCGATAGTCGTGAGAGTTACAGGAACGATCGGACGTGGTGTTACTGGCGGGTTGAACCGACACCATTCGATGATCTCGCCGATCATTCGTGGAACAAGTGGGAGGTTCACGCCCACTCGAACCTGCAGGCGACTGGAGCCTCCGATAAGTATCCATATCTGCATCTGCGAAGTGATGCCTTCTACAACCGTGTGCTGGAGAGGATTGCCGCGGCTCCCCAGGTGAAACTGGTTCTTGGAGAACAGATTCGCCATTACCGCGTCGAGGGAGAGCTGGTCATTCTTGACACAACCGGTGGTGAGTACCGTGGAAGAAGAGTCTTCGACAGCACAGGAATGATCAATGGCAGTCACGGCGAAGTTCGCCGGAGAGTAGCGATCGATAGTGGCAGTAACGGACGTGGAGGCAGATGGCTGCAGCATTTCCTTGGACAACGGATCCAGGTCAACCGTCCGGTCTTTCAAACTGACCGGATCAGACTGATGGACCACCGGGTCGATCAGACGAGAGGGCCTCACTTCATCTACCTGCTTCCCTACAGCGAGACGACGGCCCTGATCGAGAACACCTATTTCTTCAATGCTCCACGCTCGCCGTTCGAGCATCGGGCGGAGATCGGACACTATCTGGGCGAATCTTTTGGCCTGGGACGAGACGATTACGAAGTCCTCGGCGAGGAGAGCGGACGAATTCCAATGGGGGTTGCCGCGACCGAACCGGTTCAGCCGGGTGGGCCATCGATCGATGAGCGGATCATACCGATTGGCATTCCGGGTGGTGCGGCACGGGCAGCCACGGGATATGCCTTTCTGCGGATTCAACGCCAGTCACGAGAGATCGCGACGAGGCTGGTGCGAGGTCGTCGTCTCGGTTCGGTCCGCCTCTCTTTTGGATCATCGAAGTACAGACTCTTCGATCAGATCATGCTCGACGCGCTGGTGCGGTCGCCAGAACTTGCGCCCCTCTTCTTCGCCATCCTCTTCAAAGATGCCAACCCGGGTAGTGTCGTCAGATTTCTGACCGAGAAGAGCAACCTTCTCGATGATCTCGAGGTGATGGCCGCGCTGCTCAAACCAGATCTGGTGCGAATGCTCTTTCGCCTCACCAGAAGCGGTAATCCAAGCCCATTGCTCTCGCCACAGGAGTAGTGGGAAGTCACCACTATCGGGTGCGCCTTTCCAGAAGCGCACCCTGATGATCCACAGCCAAACCCCGGTTCAGCCATTCAACGTCCTGCCTTCAATGATCGGTGCTTCGGCCACGTCGACAATTTAGACTGCGTTGTCGCGGCACGAAGGCTCAAAATCCCAGTTTGGAGCGAGTTGAATTGACAAGCCGATCAAATGCGCGATTAATGTCATTGATTCAGATGAGGCCGGGCGAGTATGTTCATGTTGTCCCGCCGGCACTCTCGTGAGGTGAACACTGAATGAAAGTGACCTGGAGTGCGTCAACCAGGGATAATGCGGTAGATATGGGCAAAACAACTCTTTTAAAAAGTGGAGCAGCGCTAATTGCACTGACATTGGCGCTGCTCTCTCTGTCTGGAACGGGATGTGGAGGGGGTGAGAAGGAGAAGATGAGGAGCCACGAAGATCTGATTGCCTTGTTTCGTGAATGGCGGGCCTTTGAGAAGCCACCGCAGCTGGATGGGGCTCCGGATTACACGGCCGGAACATTTGCCGCGCGCCAGGATGAGTATCGAAGGTTGCGTGAACGGCTCGACGAAATGGAGACGAGCAGCTGGACGATTCCAGCGCAGGTCGACTGGCATCTCGTACGGGCGGAGATGAACGGATGGGAGTTCAACCATCGTGTGCTGCGCCCGTGGGCACGCGATCCGGCCTTCTACGAGTCGATCAAGATGGAGCGGAGTGATGTTCCGGCACACGAGGGCCCGACGCACCACGCGGTGACCGAGTTCTGGACATACCAGTTTCCGCTCACCCCTGCGGAAGAGAATCGGTTGTTGAAAGATCTGCAGGTCATTCCACCGCTGATGCGTCAGGCGAGACGCAACCTGACCGGGAATGCCCGCGAGTTGTGGATTGCCGGGATCAGGAACATCCGGGCGCAGCAGAAGAGTCTCGACGAGATTGCCGTGAAGGTCGCGGGAAGTCCGCAGCTGCGGCGAGAGATCGAGGCAGCCAGGGTGGCTACTGGTGAGTTGATCGACTGGCTCGAAGCAGAGGCGCCGGGCAAGAATGGCCCCTCGGGGATCGGCAAGGAGAACTACACCTGGTACCAGCGCCACGTCCATCTTCTGCCGATGACGTGGGACGAAGAGGTCGGTCTGCTGAAACGTGAGCTTGATCGCGCCTGGTCGTCGCTCAAGCTGGAGGAGCATCGCAACCGCAACCTGCCGCCGCTGACCACTGCCCTTACGCCTGCCGAGTATGACGAGAAGGCCGACCGGGCGGCGACCCGACTGATGAGATTCCTCCGCGAAGAGGAGATCCTGACAGTCACCGACTACATGGAACCGGCACTGCGCGAGCATCTCGGAAGCTTTGTGCCGGTCGAGCGACGCAACTTCTTTGCGATCGGATCGCACTATGATCCACTGCCACTCTTCACTCACTTCTACCATTGGTTTGAACTGGCCCGCATGGATCGCGAACCACATCCAAGTCCGGTCAGGCAGGGAGCCCTACTCTACAATATCTTCGATACGCGCAATGAGGGGACGGCCACCGGAGTTGAAGAGATGTTCATGAATGCCGGGCTCTATGACGACAGCCCGCGCTCTCGAGAGCTGGTCTGGATCATGATCGCGCAGCGGGCGGCGCGGGGTCTGGGATCCCTCTACGCCCACGCCAACCTGATGACCATGGAGGAGGCCGGTGGTGTCCACTCGACGATGACTCCACGGGGCTGGATGAAGACGGAGCGGGAGTTACTGCTCTTTGAGCAGCAGCTCTATATGCGGCAACCAGGATATGGAACCAGCTACATTACCGGAAAGTACCTGCTGGAGAGGGCCCTCGCCGATTTTGGAAGGTTGCGTGAGGAGAAGGGTGAGCAGATGAGACTGCGTGACTTCTTCGACCGGCTCAACCGGATCGACAGCATCCCGATCTCGCTTGCCCACTGGGAGATGACCGGACACGATGACGAGATCCGCCAGATTCTTAATCAGAAGTGAGTCGGGTGAACCCTCTGATCTACCAGTTGCCAGCCTACTGATTGGTGGATGATCTTGAAGAAATGAATCTAAATGGACGAAGGGCAGTCCTGGGGTTACAATGGACTCTTATCTGGATTACTGGAACAGTCATCAAGCGACCGACATTTCAAGCGACCGAAAATTATCGACCGGATTGAAAGCTCTATGTTCAAGAAAACGATATTGACAGCACTCTTTTTGACGATCCTCGCCAGTGGTGCATTGGCGCAAGAGTTTGAGATCAAAACTTACGATCTGGCCGTCCGGATGCAGCCGGAAGAGCAGAAGGTAGAGGTGACAGCAACGCTCAACCTGGTCAACCTCTCCGGGCCTGATCTGGCAGATCGAATTCTCCTCTCGACCAGCAGTCGACCACGCTACTCATTCTTTCTCAATCTGAAGGCGCAGGTCAGCTCGATGAAGGTGAATGGTGCAGAGGTCCAGTTCAAGTCGAACGAGGACCCGCGCAACAATCTGCTTCGAGTCTCGACGGATATCACGGCATCGATTGCCGGTTCGCGTGAGCTGACGACGGAGCTGGTCTACACCCTGCCAACAACCGATCGGGGTTCAGCGCTGCACCAGTCCCGGACCGAGGCCTTCGTGCTGCCCAACAGTTTCTGGTTTCCGGTGGTTCATACCCCCTATGCCGAACACGGTGCCGACACGGCCCCGATGAGGATCAGCGTCAATGCACCGGCTGGTCTGAAGGTTGTCTCCTCCGGTATCAGAAAGTCCGACAATTCGTTCGAGCAGTCGCAGGCCGCACTTCCCTTCTTCATCATCGGAGACTACGAGGTACAACGCGGGGGTGGGGATGCATATCCGGTGGAGATCTACTATCCACGTGGTGTCAGTGAAGCAGGGCGAAAGCAGGCCGAACGGCTGGTGGTCGAAGCCGAAAAGATACTCAAATACTATTCCGACTATTTTGGGGTCGCAGTGGTCGCTCCTTTCAGAGTCATCACCACTCAGGCACGGCAGTTGAGTACCTCGACATCCGACTCATTCTCACAAGGGCGGGAGATCTCCTTCACTTCGGTCGGAACGGTCACGGTCGATGACAATCTCTTCCGGCGCGACGTGCTTGATCAGGGAACGATCGAACTGCTGGCGAATGCCGCGGCCCGATCGTGGATCGACGGGCAGGTCCTTCTGCGAGGGCGTGGGACGGGGATGCTCCGTGACGCGCTGCCCGCCTACCTCGTCGCCCAGTACATCGGCGAGCGTTACGGTTCGGCACTGCAGGTTGAATCCTTGGAGAGCTTCCGGCGGGCCTATGCGACGATTGCGCGGAGTGATGCCCCACTGCTCATGCAGAGTCAGCTCGACCGCAACTACACGACCAGCATCTTCAACAAGGGGGCAATGGTCTGGAGACTGATCGAGAGCACCGTCGGGAAGTCAGCCTTTCAGAGCGTGCTGCGTGGCTCCCTTGCCCGCAACCGGGTCGATGTCCTGATCCTTGGTGACTGGCGTTCTCCGCTCTGTAATCTCTCCCGTTGTGCAAGCATCAAAGCCAACCTCTTCGCGAGTGGCGCCGATCGGCGGCTGATCGGTGAGGTCTTCACCAACTGGATAGAGACAGTGGTTCTTCCAGACTTTGCCATCGGTCAGCCGCAGCAGACTGCCAATGGCTGGGAGTCGACCGTCACCAATTTTGGGACAGGCGATATGACGATCGAGGTGGTTGCCACCACCGACAAGGGCGAGAAGATCCGGAGGCAGGTTCTCGTCAAGGCGAGTGAATACGGCACAGTCAGTTTCAACACGACCGCAGCGCTGGTGACGGTCGAGACCGATCCCGAGAACAAGTATCTCCAGATCGACTATGCCAATGACATCTTTCCGCGGCGTCCATCTGAATCGGAGTATTTCGGTCAGGCCAATTTTGCTTTCAGCCGGGGCGACCTGGCGACAGCCGAGACGAAGGCCCGCGAGGGGCTGAAGGCCAATCCCAGAGCCACGACTCTCCGCGCCCTGGCTGGACGGATCCTCCTCGCCCAGAAGAAGGTGGAAGAGGCAAAGACGCTCTTCGCGGAGGCACTGAAGGCCGATCCTCTACCGATTCTGGCCTATGGTTGGGCCAATCAGGGACTTGGCGAGATCGCGTTGCTCCAGAATCAGGGGAGTATCGCCGCACGCTATTTTCAGCTTGCGGCGGCCGCCGACCTCGATGCCTCTTCGACGATCTCGTCACGGGACGCAGCGCTCAAGGCAGAGCAGGCGGCTGGATCGATCAGCATCCCGGAGGATATCACCGCCTTTCTCCAGAGGTTCGATGGCGCGATTTTGCAGAGCTCAACGAGTGTCGTCAACACCTTTGTCGAGATCGGAAACCTGCGCCGGTTTGCCCAGTCGCTGGTCGTGCGCAAACCCTCGGTCTGGGTGACGGAGCCGCTCCGGGCCGAGATCTGGGACGCCAACCGGTCGGCGGTCGATGTGACCCTCCGCATCCGCATCGAGGGAAAGGACTACGCTGGACGTGCAGTCTATGTGATCAACCGGGCCGGCGGAAAGATACTGTTGAGTGAGGTTCCGGTCTTTGACGTGAAATAGATGAAAAGCCGCAAGGAAGACTCCAATCCATCCAATGTCCGAAGAACCCTCCTCTGGTTCATCTTCTCGCTGACGGTCATCACATTTCTTGACCGCCTGGCGATCTCGGCCTCCATGCCGGAGATTGCACGAGCCTATGCCTTCACGCCGGAGCAGAAGGGACTGGTCTTCAGCGCCTTCTCGATCGCCTATGCTGCGTTTGAGATTCCCAGCGGCTGGCTTGGCGACCGCTTTGGCGCGCGGCTGGCGCTGACAAGAATCGTGCTCTGGTGGTCGGCCTTCACCAGTCTGACCGGTGCTGCGCTTGGTTATCGATCTCTGGTGGCAATCCGTTTCCTCTTTGGTGCCGGTGAGGCGGGAGCATTTCCCAACGTAGCCCGGGCGATCTCGAACTGGTTCGGCCCGACCGAGCAGGGGCGGGCGATCAGTGTCTCGTTCCTCGGGCTGGCCGCCGGATCAGCATTGGCCTCACCACTGATCTTCTCGCTGCT
>CAIOZW010000181.1 GCA_903862855.1 uncultured Acidobacteriota bacterium | reverse complement strand
TGATCGGAAGCAACGCCGCTCCGGGAGCGATACCGACAGCCGAGATCGATCAGTACCCTGGTCTGCGAGTTCCCTTCTCGCCATCATTTCAGAACCATGCCGAGGCGCGGCAATGGGCGGCCTCGATCCTTAGCGACAGGGTGACGGTCGCCGTCGATGGCAGCCAGATCCCGCCGCCTGGCGACCCATACCTGCCAGTGGCAGCAGTACAGGCGGCGTGGTTCGTGAACTGGCACACACTGGATGGTCGTTATGAACGACAGATCGAGTTCGAGCTGCTCACACCACGCGATCTGCTGAAGACCGGCCTTGAGAATGACGAGGTACAGACGGAGCAACTGATCAATCTGCGGCGGTTCGAGCTGGAAATGCGGACACTCGGCGACCGGCTCGAAAGCCTGGCCGGGCCGTCCGGGGCACTCGGGCTGATCGACAGTTCACTCGTGATCAGCTTTGCCGAGCGGCTGCCGGATGTGCTCCGGTCACGTTATGTTCACGCACTGCTCGGGTTGCTGCGCAGATCGGAGAAGGCCAGGATTCCCGTCATTGGATATGTTGATGGCAGCCGGTCGCGCGATCTTCTCCACCTGCTGGAGCACGGCTTCGGGCTGTCTGGAGTACGGGGGCTTGACGACGCGCAGCTTCTGACCTCGCGCCTTGCGTGGGGAGAGAGAACCCCGCTGCTGGTCTCTGCCCGTGGCAGTTCCGACCGTCGCCAGGCAGGAATCCTTGAATCGCTCGAAGAGTGGCGACGGCAGATCGGCTTCGTCTATCTCAAGACCGGAGCGCAGGCACCACCGGCGCGGCTCGAGATTCCACTCTGGGTCTGGGAAGATGGACATCTCGATCAGGTCATCGACCTGGTCAGGGCGGAGGTGATCGTCGGCAATGGCTATCCGTATGCCATTCAGTCAGCCGATGCCGCAGTCGCCATCAGCAGTCGCGATCGGGAGCAGTTTCAGGAACTGGTCGCCAGGTATGCCTCCCGACGCGGGCAGCCATTTGCTAACTTTGCTCTCTCAGCCAAAGGCGTCAGTAAAACACGGAGAAGGTAGGGGGAATGATATGCGCGCAGTGGTTCAACGGGTCACGGCTGGCCGGGTGACGGTCGAGAGTCGCCTGACGGGAGAGATCGGTCCAGGGCTGGTCATCCTGCTTGGAGTTGGCGGAAACGATACGATGGCCGAGGTCGAGCTGCTTGTCCGCAAGGTCTCGCAGTTGCGAATCTTCACCGACGCGGAGGGGAAGTTCAATCTCTCGGCACTCGATGTCGGAGCGGAGATGCTGGTCGTGTCGCAGTTCACCCTCTTCGCCGATTGCCGGCGCGGACGGCGGCCGAGCTTCTCGGATGCCGCGCGACCCGAGATGGCCGTTACGCTCTACGAAGCCTTTGTGCAGAGTCTCCGTGAGCTCGGCTTCCGGGTCGAGACCGGCCAGTTTCAGGCAATGATGCTGGTTGAGATCCATAACGACGGACCGGTGACGATCTGGCTCGATACCGATCAGCTTCGCTGAACGCTGACGCGGAGACGTGAACGACGGTCAACCCACCGGTAGAAGAGGTGCTTGGCAATCTCGCTCGCCAGTACATAGAGCAGGGTGATCGCTACTAGCATCAACATGACCGGCCACGAGAGGGGGACGAAGTTGAAGAGCCTGCCGACACCGGGCAGGTAGGGCAGCGCAATCGTCAGGATGGCGACGAGCAGCGTACTCAGCCAGAGATAGAATCCGGGCCGACTCTGACTGAGCGGCCGGCGCGTCCGCACG
>CAIOZW010000180.1 GCA_903862855.1 uncultured Acidobacteriota bacterium | reverse complement strand
GTTCAATCGTCCACTCTGGCCGGCACCGCCACCGCGTGGCCATTGTGTATTCCAATTCGCTGCAACCGGAGCATTGAATGGCCAGCGCCGCCGCCCGCTCCCGCCCGGGAATGGCCAGCCTGAGCCATTTGGAATGTAGACAGGTGGAACACCGGGTTGCTGCCCGGGTCGGCGCTGAATCCCCCGCACATCGCTTGTATCGTAGTTGAGCGGATAGAAGAGGACCCCCGACTCTTCGGCCCGGACGACGGTCGTCGCTGCTGTCGCACGCCGGCTCGACGTATCGACACCATCGGTAAAGAGAACGACCGCCTTTCTACCTTCGACCTGTTCGAGCTGCTCGAGCACGAAGTCGACTGCCTCGTAGAGCTTCGTCCCCCCGCCGGTTCTGGTGCGGTAGATGGCCTCGCGCAGTTCCTCGCGATCATCAGTAAATGAACATTCGATGCGATAACGCGAGGCAAAGGAGACGACCATGACCCGGTCCTCGCGCTTCAATTGATTGACGAAGGAGACGGCCGCTTCCTGAATGTCCTCGAGCCGGAAACGGGTACTACCCGAGGTGTCGATCATGAGAACAACATTGAATGGGACATCGATCGTTTGGAATCCATCGATCTGCTGCTCGACATTGTCCTCATAGAGACGGAAGTTTCGTTTGAACAGATCGGGGACAAAGCGCCCCTGCCGATCGGTGACCGTGACCGGGATGGTGACGAGTGAGGTATCGAGCTTGATCGTTCCACCCTCGTCGACCTGGACTGGCGTATTGTCGGCGAGCGGTCGATCATTCTCCACCGATTCACGCGGTGGAGGAACTGGCACCGGGGAGGTGGGAACAGGGCGAAAGACGGGACGACGTCCCGACTGGGCCGACAGATCGACCGTCGCCACCAGCAGCCAGTTGATGGTGAAAAGTATCAGAACCAGGCATCCGACGCACGATCTGCAAACACGGATCGTCGATGCAATCTGCAGGGTGGTCAATGACATCTCTCCCTCCGGTACTCGCGATCTGGCCATCTCTGTTGAGGTTACCTGCGCGGGCAGGCCGTTGCCGACAGCCGAAGAACGATCGTCGACCACTCTCTTGCAGTCAGACGCACCGAGGATAAATCAGATCTATCTCTGCTGGATTGACTAAAGAGGAACAGATACCTGAAGAGACTACACGCTGGAATCGCCGCGAATCAGGGACGTTTTCCAATGTTGCCTGTTTCTATTCAGACCGGCTCGGCATCGTTGCGACGCCAGCGGTTGAAAGTATCGGGACGAGGGCGGGGCAGAATATCCCGCGAGGCCAGATTGGCACCGAGAATGAGCAGGAAAGATGAGATGAGCACCCAGGTGATGAATGCCATGAGCGATGCGAGCCGGTTGTAGGACTCTTCAAAGTCGAGCAGCGGCAGGGCAAAACGGAAAAGGAGGGTCATGAGAACCCAGAGGATTGCCATGGCGACCGAGGTGAAGACGAGCTGGCCCGCCTCGACCTTTCCATTCGGCACGAAATAGTAGATGCCGAAGATGGCGAGGAAGATGAAGGGCATCGAGATGATCGGGCCGATGTAACGAAAGGCCCAGGCGCGCGTCTCGACGCTGGTCGTGAGCAGTTCGAGGATCAGATTGTAGACGCTGCCAAGGGCGATCAGCCCGAGCAGGATCAGGGCGCACCCAATCGTCAGACCAAGATAGACCAGGTATTGTCGAACAATCCGACGCTCCGTGAATCCCCAGGCCCGATTGAGCGCCATCTCGATCGGCTGAAAGATGCCGAGACTCGAAAAGATGAGCAGGGCGAAAGAGATTATCGTTGCCCGACCGCCCGGGCCCTGTGTGACCCGGTCGAGGCTCCAGAAGATCTGCGCGGAGTCCTTCGGCACAAGCGAGCGGAGAATCAGGTAGAGGGTCTCATATCCCTGTCGCCAGTGGATGATGTTGAGCAGAAAGCTGCCGATCAGCACGACAAAAGAGAAGAAGGAGAGGAGAACGTTGAAGGCGATCGCCGAGGCATTGACATAGGTCTCGGTCGTCGTCAGATCGATGATCGCCGGCCACATCTTGCGGAAAAAAGAGATACTTCCACGCAGGTAGAAGAGGAGACCTCCCTGCACTGGAAAAGGTGGAGCGGGAAGCTGATCAGTCGCGGTTGGTCTGATCTGGTTGGTCTCCATGAAAGAACCTCAGCCCAGCGCCTCCATATCACTGTCGATGGCCCGCAGACGCTGATGGAGCATCTGGCGCTGGGTGACCGATCGCGCATTCTGTAACTGTTCATTGACCTGACTGCGAACGAGTTTCAATGAATCCAATCGATGTTTTCTTTCCGGATCCTCGGTCGCTTCGACCGGTGGAGCTTGAACTTGAGGGTTTTTGGACTCTTCAACCTGCTCTTCGACAGACTTGCTTTCCCATCCTCTGGCCATTAAGTGGCCTCCTTTCTTTGGTACAGTTTAGGCGGGTCAGCACAGGATGTCCAGTCACACGACGGAACCCGGATCGATAATGGGCGTTAGATCCTGGGCAATCGCATTATGAAGAGACTTGACAAGATAGGAGATGCTGGAACCACTATTCGCCACTAATTCAAAAACTTTGGGGTGGAGTCTCTGGTCTCTCAGCTCGATCCTTAAAATGTGAGTTGATTGGAATTATTCCGAGAATGGCATCTACGCTTCATTGGGGAAAGGCAGATGGTTCCTGCGCCCCGTTGGGGCGCTTCAAAACGCGCTCGTGCAGATCCTGATAGATAATGCGATTGCCCTGGCGTTAGATCTTGCATCAGGAACAGATGAACGAACCTTGAAGGTGACAAACCGATCGGCATTGGTTACCCTGAAGACTATGGCAGGATCGGGCGAGAGAAGTGTTCCATTTGGCAGCGAGGTCGGTGTCTCACGGCAGCTCGCGAGGCGCAGGTTTGAGCAATTGAGCGAGCTCCGCTATGCACTCGATCTGAGATTATCTGGAGAGTCCCGGATCGGGCAGAGTGATGAGCCACTGACTCGTCTTCTAGGTGAGGCCCGGATCCGCTTCTGCCTGCGCGTCGAGCCGGAGGGCGAGGAGTCGTTGCTGCTCGACTTTCGAGATCTGCAGAGCAGCGTCAGGAATGACGAGGCGGCAATCACCGGCGGGACGATCGAGAGAATGCTCGTCAATGGCCAACTCTGCGACGAGATCGAGCAGTTGAATGGCCACGTAGTCATCCCGCCAGCCGGATTGCGCAAGGGCGAGAACGAGATCCTGATCAGATTTTCATCACCCGTCGCCGTAGCCGGCCGCCCATTGATCCGCTTTGACGATCCAGTGAATGGGGACCGGTTTGTCTATCTGCTGCCAGTCCCGATGGACGCCAGCCTCGCCTATCCGTGCTTTGATCAGCCAGACCTGAAAGGGCGTTTCAGCCTGAGCATTGTCGTCCCGACCGGGTTGAAGGTCATCTCGAATAGCCCGCTGATCAGCCTTGAAGCGGCCGGTGCGGACCAGACCAGGTACAATTTTGCGGAGACAGCTCCGCTCAGCACCTACCTCTTCTCATTTGCCGTCGGAAGATTCGCCAGTCTGGAAGATGATCTCGATGGGCTGCCGCTGCGCCTCTTCGTCCGCCGCTCGCAGCTCGAACGGGCAGCTACAGAGTGGCCGGCGCTCCGGGATTTGACGGCCGCAGCCATCCGGTCTCTGGTCGAGTACCTGGAATGCCCTTTTCCGTTCAGGAAATATGACCAGGTGCTGCTCCCGGGTCTCCCTTTTCGGGGGATGGAACACGCCGGAGCCACCTATCTGCGGGAAGAGTCGATCCTCTTTCCGCACAGCCCGTCCCACGCCGATCGGCATGCCCGCACGACCCTGATCCTGCACGAACTGGCCCACCAATGGTTTGGGGATCTGGTGACCATGCGCTGGTTTGACGACCTGTGGATCAAGGAGGGTTTTGCGAATCTTCTCG
The DNA here is from genome assembly GCA_903862855.1 of uncultured Acidobacteriota bacterium. Lineage (GTDB taxonomy): Bacteria > Acidobacteriota > Blastocatellia > RBC074 > RBC074 > CAIOZW01. The sequence goes on along the minus strand of CAIOZW010000180.1, from coordinate 5,799 downwards.
CCTATCAGACCATGGCCAGCCTGGCGGAGGATCCCGCCAGCCGCCGCGAGGTCTGGAAGAGGTTCCATCTTCATCATAAACCGCTTGCATATGCGATCGACAGGACAAGCGGGACGACTCCCATCCATCAGGAGGTGCCAAACCTGATCGATGCGAAATCGGCCTATGGTGCGATCGTCTACCAGAAGGCTCCGGCGATCCTGCACTCCCTCGCCTTCCGCCTGGGAGAGGAGAATTTTCGCGCTGGCATCCAGCTTCTCCTCCGGCGCCATGCCTTCAGCAATGCCGACTGGAGGGATCTGATCGCCTGCTTCGAAGAGGTCTCCGGTCACTCACTCGGTCGCTGGGCCGATGCCTGGATCAATGCGGGCGGCATGCCCTGCCTGGAGACGCACTGGGAGATTGAAGATGGAGCATCGAAACGGCTGCGGCTCAGCATCACCCAGCGGGACAGCCAGCAGCAGGGGCGTAACTGGCCGGTTGAGACACAGATCTGCCTCTTCTTTCCTGACGGCTCGACCCGGACCATCCGCTCTGCCTTTGATGGTCCACGTTCCGCCCCGCTCGAACTGCTGGTCGACGAGCCGCCACGTTTCATCTTTGCCAACGACGAGGACTACGGATATGGAACATTTCTGCTCGACGACCGGAGCCTGCCGGAGGTCATCGCCGAGGTCGACCACCTTCCCGACCCTCTGCGGCGGCTCCTGCTGCGCGGGTCGATTGGGGCAATGGCAGGGGCCGGCCGGTTCGACACGGTCGAACTTCTGGGCCTGCTGCTTCGCTCGCTCGATACGGAATCTGATGACGATCTGCTGCTCCATCTGCTTGACCAGTTGACCAGCCTGACAGAACGAATCACCGAACAGCAGCTCATCGCCACGATCGAGGATCGACTGATCAAGGGGATGATGGAGTCAGGGAGCGCTGGCCAACGGATCCTCTTCTTCCGAACCTGGCGACGGATCGCCACGACCGAAGCATCGACCCGGATGCAGTTGCAGATTCTCAGCGGTGATATTGCTCTTCCCGGGGTCACACTGACACCTCTCGACCGCTGGCAGATTATCGCCAGCCTTCTTGCGTTTGGGCATCCCCAGGCAGAACGACTCATTCAACAGGAGAGACAGGAGGATCAGAGTGGTGATGCAGGCAGAATGGAATGGATCACGCAGGCTGCCCGGCCGGATCGGGAGACCAAGGAATGGTACTTCAGGAAATATCTCGGAGAGGATGTACGCAGGAAAGGCGATCTACACTCATCGGGTCGAGAGCCAGATCTTGCCCCTCAAGTGAGCTGGTCAGAACATTCAGCAGCACGCCTCAGTGATCTATGGCCAGAGGATCTACCAGATGATCTCATTGAATCGAGTCTCGTCAACTTCAATCACCGGCGCCATTCAGAGCTGACGATCGGGTTTCTGCTGCCGGCACTCGAAGCGCTGCCAAGACTGAAACGTGAACGGAAGATATTCTTCATTCTCGCCTGGCTCAACTCATTCATCGGGAGCCATCCACCTGCGAGCGCGCTTCCAATCGTCGACCGGTTCCTGACCACCCGGCAGCTCGATCCCGACCTTACCGCCAAGATCCGGCAGATTGCCGACCGTTATCGCCGTCCGTTCTGACCCGCCACTCAGGCAGCCGCAATTGCCGGCGATCTCCTTTTTGGTACCGGGTCACGCTGCACCGTCAGGTTTCAGCCCATTCCCCATTCGGCAATCTTGCGATCAACCTCGACGAGAACCGGAAGCTGGGTATGGATAAGGAACTGACGCGCCCTTTCAGCATGCGAAAGGGCCATTCTTCGATCAGCCCTCCCCGCATAGGCGATCGCCAGGCGCATATGCGCATTTCCAAGTCCAAGCTTGTCTCCCAGCCCGGAGGCGATCACTATCGCCTGCTGCGCCAGTTCGACTGCCTGCCCATATTCGAGGGCCTTGCTGGCAATCTCACTCAGATTGATCAGAGCCAGCCCTTCGGCGCGCCGATCCCCGATAATTCGCGCCAGGTTGACCTGCCGCTCAAAGAACTGCCGTGCAATCACCTGGTCACCCTGGTGGAAGTAGGCGATCCCCAAACCACCCAGCGTGTTGGCCTCTGCCCGCCGATCGGCCAGATCGAGCGCGATAGAGAGCGACTCTTCGAGAATCTCCATCGCCCTGGCATACTCCTTGAGGATCACGTAGGCGTTACCAAGATTCCCGAGAGCGCTGCAATGTCCACGCCGATCACCTATCTCACAGGCAATCCGCAACTGTCCACTCAGACTCTCGATCGCCGCCTCCGGCTCTCCCAGCGCAAGGTGGGTCATCCCGATCCCACCGAGGGCGATACTCTCGTTGCGTCGGTCACCAATCTCTCGCGCCAGCTTCAACTGCTGCTCAAAGAAGCTGCTTGCCGTCCGCACCTCACCCTGTCCGAAGTGGGTCACCCCAAGATTGCCCAACGCAACGGCTTCAACCCGGTGGTCACCGATCTGGTAGGCAAGGTCGAGGGCCTCACCGTGATAGCGCCGCGCAAAATCGAGCGCTCCGGCAAGATAATGGGCCTGCCCAAGCCCGGAGCGGGCATCAGCTTCGCCCCGGCGGTCACGGATCGACGAGGCCAGGCTGAGCGCCTGTTCGTAACAGTCGATGGCATGGTGGATCTCGCTCAAGTCAGTGTAGGAGTCGCCCAGCGCAATCAGATGTCGCGCCGTCGCCCTGCGGCGATTGAGTGTTCGTGAGGCCTCGAGCGCTGCCTCGTTCCAGCGGATCCGCTCGCGTGGGTGCTGGCGCAGATTGAGGACATACTTTCCAGCATCCGGAAACGAGTTGCAGAGCTCGCAGGCGGCGCGATCATCCTCAGCGTGCCGCCGCGCCCAGATCTGGGCATTCTGAATATTCTGCCATTCAAGATCGAGCAGATCGATCCCCTTCTTCAACCAGTCCCGCCCCTGTTCATAGAGTGCGTCAGCCTCGTGCAGCACACTCTGGTAATGGGAGGCGAAACGGTGCTTGGCAATCCGTCGCTCTTCACCCATCAAACGCTGATCGACAAACTGGAGCATCAGGTCGTGGAGCCGATATCGACCGGTCGCCGGGTTGAACTCGAGCAGACTATAGGCCTCAAACTTGTGCAGTGTCTCCAGCGCAACCTGCGGCCTGATCCTCCAGACGGCAACTACCGCCTGCAGATCGAAGGTCCCCTGAAATGGGGACAGAAAACGCCAGAGCTGCTGGAACCCTGGGGAGAGCAGATCGTAACAGCTCTGCAGCACTCCATCGATGTATGGTCCACGCAACTGGCGCGTCGTCAGCCGCACGGCAAAATCGGAGACGGGAAGTTGTGGATTGAGGCGCATCGTCCCCGCCACCACCCTGATCGCCAGTGGGAGGTTGCCGCAGAGTTCGGCAATCCGCAGTGCCTCGGTCGGCTTGATTCGCGGAACGAGCTGCTGGAGGAGCGAGGTCGACTCCGGAACCGTCAGAACCTGCACCTGACGGGTGAACATTCCGTTGATCTGAATGCTCTGCCGACTCGTCAGGATTGTCAGCCACCCATCAGGCGGCAGCAGTGACGTCACCTGTTGCAAACTCGCCGCGTTGTCGAGCAGCAGCAGCGCCCGCTTGCCGCTCAGGACTGACTGGTAGAGGCGTGTCAGCTCAACCTCATGCTCCGGCAGACGCACCTCGGGCATAAAGGCTCTGATCACCTGCCCCTGGGCATCGGCAACTGGAAGTGGCTGCGAGGTTCCACCTTTCAGGTCGATGAAGATCTGCGAATCCGGATAGCTGCCAGCCATCTGGTGGGCAAACTGCACCGCCAGCGTCGTCTTCCCAACTCCGCCCATTCCCTGCAGTCCGATCACCCGCACCGCTGAATTTGTCAGCGCGGCCGTCATCTCTTCCAACTCAGACTGACGACCCGAAAAGTCCGGCAAGCCGGGTGGCAGCTGACAGACCCGCCCTGTTCCATTATCGGAACTTCCCGTAGAGCTGAGATTGACGGCACTCTCTTCCGATGCCGCGCCGCTCTCCGACTGTCGCTCACCACCATCCGCCATGTCATAATCATGGACCCGGCTGCCAAGCTGCTGCCCGGTCAGCATCCCAGTGTTACTGAGCAAAAATGGCATTACCACCCAAAACCTCCAGGAACTGATCGAAAAGATTCAATCGACAGATGATGCCACACCAATCAATCCCGTGTTACAAAATCCAATCCAGCACTACCTGAATATTTTGCAATCCCTGCTTGGACTTCATCAAGAGCCATTGGGATGCACCAGAATAAATTTTCTTGGGCATTTATGGCAGTAACCGCCTTGGATCATTGGCCAGAATGATCCGCGTTTCAAGAATGGGGGCAGACCCGTTGAATATTATCTATCGAATCTCGGCATTCAACCGGGCTCTCTCGATCACTACCACTGGGGCATGCTTGAGTCTATATCATCCGGGGGGCTCCCGGGAAGAGTCTTCAGACAATACCTTCCATTGTCTCCCTGATCAGAAGATCGACCACCGCACGCAGATCCCCTGTCTCTTCATAGACTCGGAGCTGTCGATCGGCACTCGTCCCCTCATCGAGGATGCGGTAGATGTACTCTATCTCCGCACGACTATCAAGCTCATCGACAACATCATCGACAAACTCGAGCAGCTCACGGATGAGATCCCGGGTCGGAACCTCCTCCTTTTTGCCAAAATCGATCAGCTTGCCGTCAAGGCCGTAACGGGCCGCCCTCCATTTGTTCTCTTCGATCAGCGCACGACGATAGAGGCGAAATCCAAGGTTCTGACGATATAGCTTGTAGAGCTTGGCGGTGATCGCCTGGATCAGCGCCGCGATCGCCAGGGTCTCATCGATCCGGGAAGGAATGTCGCAGATCCGGAACTCGAGGGTTGGGAAGAATGGATGAGGTCGGACATCCCACCAGATCTTTTTGCCGTTATCGATACAGCCCGTCTTGACAAGCAGATTCACAAAATTATCGAACTCGGTGGCTGAATTGAAGTACTCGGGAATCCCAGTCCGCGGGAACTGCTTGAAGACCTCATAACGATAACTCTTCATTCCGGTATTCCTGCGGATCCAGAACGGAGAGCTGGCGGATAGTGCGTAGACGTGGGGCAACATGTAACGTGCTGCATTCATGACCGCGATTGCCGCCTCGCGATCTGCAAAGCCGATATGGACGTGCATCCCGAAGATCAGCAGCGCCCGCGCGGTCTGCTGCATCTCTTCAATGAGCTGATGGTAGCGTTCGTGCTCGGTGATCTGTTGATCCGCCCAATGGGAGATGGGGTGGGTCGAGGCCGCAACGATCGCCAGACCCTTTCGCTTCGCCAGCTCACCAATCCCCCGGCGCAGCTTGATCACATCCGCCCGAGCCTCTTTGATGTTATGGCAGATGCCTGTTCCGACTTCGATCATCGACTGGTGCATCTCGGGCTTCACCTGCTCACCCAGCAGCATCTGCCCCTCGTTGAGGATCTCGTCGACACGTGACCTGAGCTCGCGCGAGTTCGGATCGATGATTTGAAACTCTTCTTCGATACCGATGGTGAAATCGTTGTCGAATGGCATGTCCACCCCCTGCCGCCCGTGTCACTCTCTTCAATTGCATCGAATTCAATACATCAAATTCAATCTCATTTATGTGGCAAGCGCTGAATTATAAAGATGATTCTTGATGAAAACTGCCTCAGGATCGCGCGAGGAATGTCAAACGCGTGAGACATTCACGATAATATGCCTTTTCATTGAATGAGGCAAGCTCCCTTTTCGGTGCGCCTGCCCCGTCATCCTGGC
>CAIOZW010000179.1 GCA_903862855.1 uncultured Acidobacteriota bacterium | reverse complement strand
GTATCTGCCCAAGCTCGAGCCAGCGCGCTCAGTGGAGCAACTTCCCATCTGTAGTCATCCCATGACCTCACCTCGTTCAATTTTGAGATGCGTGCTGTGATGTGTTCCTCAAGGCTGTGATTCAAAGTAGCTGAGTTGTCATCACTCATTTGATTCTGCAGCATCTCCTGAAGCAGCCGGTGTATTCTTGCCACAAGCACCTGTTTGTCATTACTTCTGATCACTGCTGGCTGCAGCAACCGCTGATCAAAAAGGCTGTTAAGTAAACGTTTCCAGGGATCGGGATATCCAGGTTCTGCGTCACGGCCAAGCTCTGGATACTGCTCAGCTACCAGCGCACGGATCCAAGGCATGGCAACCTGATCAGGGGGCAGAATTGCAGCATAGTCGAGCACCAGCCGCTGCTGCGCGGAGAGCTTTTCCAGCGTCGGTGCCAGTGTCGCGGAAACTCTCATCTCTCCGTGCCTGACACGTTCTGCTGAGTCACTGGCGGCGTTGTCGATACCCTCCAGCCCACCTTCTTTCGTAAGTCGGTTGAGCAATCCAGCACAGGAGACCTCATCAGCATACTTTCCAAGATAGACTGCTGCCGTCTCTATGGCGAGGGTAAACCTATCTAGAATCCTTACAATCTCCAACGCAGACAATTCTTCCTGATCGTCAGGGAATCGCCCTCCAGGCTGATAGCTCTCAATCAGCCTCAATGCGTCAGCTTCCTCCATCTCATCGACTGGCAGAAACAATCGCCCTCTCTGCACTCCAAAGAGACTCTCCTGTCCAAGCCGCGAAGTAGCTATCACGTGCAACCAGTCTCCACTCGGCAGGGATTGTATTTTTGAAGGTTCCAACAAGAGAGTCTTGTCTACGTTATCGATAATCAGGAGAGATCGATGTGGTGCTCGTTTCTCTGATAAGCTTCGCATCTCTGACAAGACACGGTAAAATTGCTTCTCTGTGCTGAGCTTCTCCTCTTCTGAGTATTCAAACCCTATTGCACTGTGAAGACCGGCAATAATAGCGAAGAGGTCCTCTCTTCCCTCCCCGGAGACCTGCCAGCAGCCTCCACCATACTCGTGCGCGAACGCGTGCGCATATTCCAGCACGAGCGCAGTCTTGCCAATTCCGCCAACACCGTGAACCGTTGTTAACGCACCAATCTCTTTTTTGGTGACCAACTCAGAGAGAGCGCGCATCTCTCTCTTTCGACCAACAAATTGCGGATTATGAGCTAGTACGTTTCCAAGTCTGTTTGATGCGATCTCTCCACGCTTGATCTGCTCTGCGATCTTTTGATTGAGCGACTCATACTTGTCGTTGATCTTAAGCAATGCCTTGATGCCGTCGTTGTACCACGGGCGAAGATCTACCGACTGCCGTCGGCGCAGGTCTTTTATCCAGTCTTCACACTCAACATCGAAGTCTTTAGTCTCCCAGCCTGGAACCTCGACAAAGTAGATTGGTGCAACGCCCTCTCCCACCAGTGCCTTGGCAATTTCATTGTTGACATATTCATCAAATTCCCATCGGCAATATTCGCTTTTCAACAGACTCGGTGACAGGAAAGTCAGGAGGATTCGCGATTCCCGCAGTCCAGTCAGGATCCGGTGCCGCCAATCATCCATTACCTTAATATCTTCTTTATCAAAGAACGGCTGAAGTGGGCGTCCGGAGACCTTTTGAAAATCTGCTTTGATCTGTTCAACCAATTCAGTGATCCGGCCTTGCGAATTATCTGCGCGTGCATACGAAATGAATATATCGAAGGACATAGTATGATCTCGCCTGCTGCATCGTCTTCAATTTAGATAGCAGCATTTTCTTCAGGTAGTTGTAGAAATAAAATTAGAGCCCTGCGTATTCCCAACCGTATTTGATAGTGTTGGATTTTGTGAAGGGTAAGCTGCTGATCGCCCGTCAGTTTGCTACCCTTGATCTTCGATCCACTCTCTTGGCAGTAAACTCTGCACCTTTTCGATAGCCTTGGATTCCTCATAGCCCATCTCGGTGAGGAGGCTAAAGTAGTTACCGAGGGCCGCTTGAAGATGCGGATGTGGATGCCCAGTGGCCACACTGAACTTAACAAAGATCTCAACGACCCTCCGCATCAGCGGCTCTGCCTCCGCCAGTCGATTCGTGTCCTTCAGCAATCCAGCCAGATTGTTGAGGTCTCTGGCGACATCCGGATGGTCTTTCCCAAAGCTCGCCTCGTCGATCGCGAGCGCCCTCCGCATCAGCGGCTCCGCCTCCGCCAGTCGATTCGTGTCCTGCAGCAATGTAGCCAGATTGTTGAGGTCTCTGGCAACATCCGGATGGTCTTTCCCAAAGCTCGCCTCGTTGATCGCGAGCGCCCTCCGCATCAGCGGCTCCGCATCTGCATATTGAGCACGTTTATGGAGGTAAGAGCCCGTCTGGTTGAGCAGCCTTGATGATTCTTCAAACGTAAAGTTGTACTGGTTGATTGTCTCCACCAGTTGCAGAACGTGAGGCACCAGACGGCTGCATGCTTGCCAAGTTGCAAAGTCGACTCCTGGAAACGCTGCATTTACCGCACGCACGGCTCGTTCTGCCCAGATCCACCTGGTTGCATCATCCATCTCCTCCTTGAGGACTACCTGGACCAAACGGTGGAGGCTGACCGTCTCAGTTGTCGGATCTCGCTGAAGCAGAGAGTATCGACCGGCCTCCGCAATGGCATCACCCAATCCGAGGGGGTTTGTCATGGCAGAACCAATCGATTCACCCAGTTCCCCGGCTCCTTTGGCGAAGATCTCTTCCGGAATGGCATCGGCTTCGAGGAAGGCACACACGCAGAGCAAATCGGCGGCAGTCGGACTCGCCTCGGCCACTTTACCGAAAGCCAGAGAAAACGTAACGGTAACCGGATCATGGTCGGCGAGTGAGCCGCGACGCTGCAAGAGCGCTCCCCTCGCTGTCTGGTAGAGTCTGAGATACTCCCCGAGACTGGAGGGTCTCTCCTCGATGAAGGCGGCCGCCTGGTCAAGCGCGAGCGGCAGCCCATCAAGCTCTTTGGTAATGGACTCTGCC
>CAIOZW010000178.1 GCA_903862855.1 uncultured Acidobacteriota bacterium | reverse complement strand
GGCTTGTCCCTCGACGAGCTTGCCGCGAAGATGGGTGGTGTCGTCACGAAACAAGCTCTCTCCAAATACGAGACTGGGGCGGCTCAGCCGTCGCCAGTTGTTCTCAATAAGCTTGCCGCCGCTCTCGGGGTCAAGGCCTCGCGGTTCTGGGCTGAGCCTGACGTGATTATTGAATTTGTCGCATACCGGCGAAAGTCGACTCTTCCTAAAAGAGAAAAGGTTAAGGTCGAGAATTATATAGTTCGAGTCCTGGAGGATCGGCTAAAAATCCTTTCACTGATCGACAGTAATGAAGAATCGGAGATTCCTGTCAAGAAATGGAAAATAGGAAGGCTGGAAGACGTCGAGGAGGCAGCTGCAGCTCTCAGAGAAAAATGGGATCTCGGGACAGACCCAATTTCGAACCTGGTGAGTACGCTCGAATCACACTTGATCCAGGTACTCGAAATCGACGCTGATGATCGTTTTGATGGAATTTCGGCGATTGCATATGAGAGCAGGAAAAAGCAGGTAATTGGAGCGGCGGTGGTCACTAATCGTGGAGTGTTCAAGGGGCGACAACGGTTCAATCTTGCCCATGAGCTCGGACACATCATTCTTGACGTCACTTCGAACATTGACGAAGAGCAGGCTGCCCATCGGTTTGGCGCAGCCTTTCTTGCTCCAGCCGAGGCCATTCGTCGAGAAGTCGGGTCTAAAAGATCCCACATTCATGCGGAGGAACTATGTGTCCTCAAGCAACGCTATGGGATGAGCCTTCAAGCTTTCATTCGTCGCCTCCTTGATCTCGACATCATTACAAAATCACATTTTAAGCAGTGGATGATTGACATCAGTCGACTTGGCTGGAGAAAAGTGGAGCCTGGCGAGTCCTCTCCTGAGCAGCCACAATGGTTTAGGCAACAGACGCTTCGGCTTCTGACTGAAAAGGTCATCACGAAAGAAACAGCTGAATCCCTGCTAGGGGAATCGATTGAAGATAATGCTTCCCTCTCCCTCATTGAGAGGCGAGCATTTATGAAGCTTTCCCTGGCAGACCGTCGCCGAATAATGCAATCCCAGGCAGAAAAGCTCCGCAAATACTACGAGGAGAATACGAACCATCAAGATTGGCAAGGAGGCGACATCATTGAATACTAGATCAGTTCAAGCACGTCGCGCTGAGATCTGGCTGGTAAACCTTGATCCAACAATCGGTGCAGAGATAAAGAAAACTCGCCCAGTTATTATCGTCAGCTCGGATGCGGTTGGAATCTTACCCATTAAACTGGTCGCCCCGGTCACAGACTGGAAAGACTGGTATGCAGACTCCTGCTGGCTTGTACGAATTGATCCTGACACCACAAACGGGCTTATCAAGCCCTCTGCAGTTGATACCCTGCAGCTTCGTGGCCTCGATACTTCTCGTTTCATTCGAAAACTCGGCCAAGTCTCTGGTGATACAATTGAGGAGATCGCTGCGGCGATCGCCGGTGTCGTGGAGTATTCGTGAATCTTCTCCATGTCATCAAGGGTGCTTATGAACTTCAATTACCAGCGCCTCGGACTTTTGAGTGAGAATGTTGAACATTTTGGAAATGTGTAACGGCAACCCTATGCCTGAGTCCGGCTCTCGATGTCAACGACAATGAAAAAGTGAGTAAATTTGGACACCGCCGAGAATGGTGTCCATCATCGCTGAAGGTGTTCCTTTTGCCCCGAAGGGGCGCGGAAACGATGCGGTCTTTCCCAATCCCTGGGTTTCAACGTTCAACATGTTAGGCTCCGCTGAGAGCGGCCTCCTTCATCGCCGAAGGTGCTTCTTGCCTGATCAACTCCCTGTTCTCTGGTGGTTACCCCACTTGATTTCGCCATTTTTCCACCTGATTGATATCCTGATGGTATGACCCGTACACCGCGAAAATATGGTCGCCCTTCCTGCGCTTGATTGGACACCGGCGATGTCAAGATTTACTCAGTTTTACGAGATCGCTGACACCACGGATAAAGGTGAGGTAGATCTCCTTGACGAGATCAGGGCTCGATGGTGGGAGGGAGAGAGTGAGATGAGACCCGTCCCGACGATTGATTTGAAGATGGCAGAGGGCGTGATCGGGTAAGGGAACAGCAGTTGGAGCGAGGGTAACAAAGTCAATCTGCTGAATTGAAGAGACGGACTTGGCGGGCTTCTTAGTTGAAGATGAAGCCGGTTTGAAACGATAGGGATCGAGCTTCAGAACACTTTTGACAAGGCGTCGAGGGTATCGAGTGGCGGCAGCAGCAACAGCGAGACGGATATCATCGGGCATTGCCTGACGAATAAACCGCCGGGTACTGCGCCAGAGATCGATGCGGGATTTGAGATCGAGCAGATCCTGAGGAGTGATCGAATTCATGGAGTACCTCCGTCGAAAGGATATTGTGACAGAGGAGAGGATAGGTAAAACAGAGATCGATTTCATGCCGTCTCACCGAAAGCTTACTGTATTTCTTGTTCGACTGAGTGGGCGACGAAGCGCAGCCCAACAACCGGTTGCAGCGGACGGTCCGCAGCACGGTCCGCTGCTGAACCGGAGCGTCAGGCGCACCTAAACATCGCTACTTTGACCAAAGCATTGGCTGTGATAATCTCTGAATTCTGGAGGATGTATGAACTTAAACGAGCGCATCACAATCGATCCTGAAATATGCCATGGCAAACCAACAATTCGTGGGCTGCGCTATCCTGTAGAAGTCATCCTTGAATTACTTAGTGCAG
>CAIOZW010000177.1 GCA_903862855.1 uncultured Acidobacteriota bacterium | reverse complement strand
TCCCCGACAGGTTGATGAGTCAACAATATTCAGACCCACTAATTAGACCTGGACCCGGCAGGTAGCCTCTCTCTAAGTCCAATGGATGGATCGATGGATCAGGGCAATCGCATTTACCATCCAGCTATCATTCTGGCTTTGTGTCTTCGTGTGAGATCTCTCTGGCCAGCGGCTTCCAGGAGGCCTCACGCGAAGACGCGGAGGAGCCGCGGTTCGCGGACCACCTCTAAACGTATCCTGGCTTCGAGACAGTCCCTGTGGAGTCAATCCACTTCTGACCGCAGTCTATGATCATCCGCCACCTTGAGCTGGTAAGTCAGCAATTTGCAGCGGATACGGAGGACGCCATCGAGGATGAGATGAGACTACCTGATGCGGCTGGGAGCTGGAACATTCTCTCAACTCATAATGCGATTGCCCTGATCGATGGGTGAGGGCAACCAATTAGTCATGTTAATTATGGCGAAAAATGCTGACGCGTGATAGTCTAGGCGACTATTCAGTTTGCTGATGTTATCATTTTTATTGTTTTCGATGTCGTGGCTCGATCAATAATTGATTGACCACTTGGCCGCCCGGGTTGACCCAGTGCAAATGAGAAGACCGGGTGGACTTTTGCAGAGGAGGAGAGCCTGACAACTCAGGGTAAGCTCCTCTCTCATCGGCGCGTCCCGGTCGCGTAGCCCAAGGCTGGAACCGATCATTAAATTATGGCGCAACTGGAAAGAAGAACTGGTGATTCGCCCATCTCCAGCCCCAGTGGTGGGAGGGTTACCAATCTGACGGTGGACTCATCGCTCTGCCTTCGGCCGATTGGACGCAGCGGAATCGAATCAGAGCGATTTCACACCAGTGCATCAAAATCATTGATCGGCCGCTCTCTCGAATGTGATCTCGTGCTTTCAGGTGATACCATATCCAGAGTTCATGCCATTCTGAGACGAGCCAGTAACGGGTATATTCTCGAGGATCACAGTCGAAATGGCACCTGGGTGAATGGAATCAGGGTCAGGGAGAGGCTGCTGATGGATGGTGATCAGATCAGGATCGGCCCACACTATCTGCAAGTCGAACTTGTTCCAGCCCGATCGACCTCTCTCTATCCGCCACGTGACACGGGAACGAGCAATCTGCCCCCCCAGGCGGAAGCGGTTCCATCGACAGGTCAGATATTTGTGCGAGGGCTCGAGGAGGGTGTCACCATGAGCCTGACCGGGGTCGAGGTGGTCATCGGTCGGCGACCAGGAAATGATATCCTGCTCGAGGGTGAAAAGATCTCCCGCGACCACGCCCTGATCAGGCGAGAAGGCAAGTCCCTGCGAATCTGCGATCTTGGCAGTGCGAACGGGACGACCATCAATGGACGGCGTATCAAAAGAGACGAGGTTGTTGAACTCCAGAACGGGGACAGAATCAGAATCGGAAACTATGAGTGTCTGGTCGGTCTTCGCGAGGAAGACAGTCTTCTCATTTTCAAGAGAATGGCACACCCGGGCATAGAGGAGCCGCTCCTGCCGGAGAAGAGCCAGCAGCCTTCGGCATGAATCCATCGCCCCCCTCACCCTGATCGAGGAAATTTCTGCTTGAATCTGAAGAGTGGCAGGAAAACAGAGATGCAGATTTGATAAATAATGGTGATGGGGGTGGAGAATCAGGCATCGAGCACGACCGAGGATGGTCAAGCCGGGACCTCACCGGGTGATAGAGCGGGTTGATCACCTTTCCCTTCGAGGATGTATCCACATAATGGGAACTGCAGGGTTGAAAATTCGGGTCGAGGGCAAAATAGAGAGATGTGTGATTGGGAGAGGTAAAAGCTAGAAGAAATGAGGGATTCGCGGTAAAGTATGTCATCTGGTTGGATCATCAATCGATTTGGATGACGCAGGCGGGACGTTTTATGGAGTAAGCTGGCGATCGATTCAGGTTTTGAAGACTCTCTGTTCCTTTCAGATAGCGCCGGCCCCCAAGACTGGGCCGGATGTTGGCGAATAGAATCCGCAGATCCCTCGGGGAGACTATGCTCGGACGCACTATTGGGAATTATGAAGTAATCAGTCAGTTTGGCGAAGGCGGGATGGGTGAGCTCTATCTCGGACGTCACACCCGACTTGCGCGCGAGGTGGTCATCAAGACCATCCGGACCGAGGACTTCAACCCCCGCCAGATTGAGCACCTTCGTGAGCGACTCGAGCGCGAGGCGTACATCCAGTCACAACTCGACCACAAGAATATAGTCCGGGTCTATGATTTCATCTCCGCTGGCGAAACGACCTGTATCGTCATGGAGTTTGTGCCGGGACGTGACCTGCGGAAGATGATCCTCCACGAAACGGGCCCCATTCCCTACCCACGGGCATTGCTCCTCTTCAAACAGATTCTTGAGGCGATCAAGTACGCCCACGACTTTAAGTACACCGACAAGTCGGACGAGCTCCACAGAGGGATCATTCATCGAGATCTCAAACCTGCCAACATTCTGGTCACGCCTGAGGATCGGGTCAAAGTGACCGACTTTGGAATCGTCAAGGTTCGAGGAGTCAAGGGTGGAACGCAGATGGGCTTCAACCCCGGGACACCTGAGTACATGAGTCCGGAGCAGGCGCGTGGGCGAGAGCTTGACCATCGGTCAGACATTTATTCGCTTGGAATCGTCCTTTACGAGATGCTGACAGGTCGTGTTCCGTTCGACATGGACGGAGCTGGAACTTCAGACTACGAGATTCGACGGGGGCATATCGAGCTGCCGGTTCCCCCACTCTCCAAGTTCAGACGTGGTATTCCAGGAGGTCTTGAGGCGATTGTCCTCAAGGCACTTGAAAAGAACCCGGACAACCGATTCCAGTCGGCGAAAGATTTCCTCGATGCGATCAAAGGGTTTGAACTGACCGGCGTCCAGACCTATGGAGGCCCGCGGAAGACTGTTGTGCAGCCTGTCGACAATCCGCCAAATCCGGACATTCCTGATAAAACGGTAGTTACACCTCCGATTGATGAAACGGAGATTGGAGATCCGGAGGAATCGTCAAGTGACGAAACTACGATTCCGATTCCGGATGAGAAAAAGCCCCGACCAACCAGTCGAACTATTATGATCTCAATTGGTATCGTCATCGTTGCGGCGGCGGTTATCAGTTGGTGGATTCTGAGTCGCGCTCCTATGAGTGTAGAATCTGGCATTGTCGGAGGGGGTGGAATATCGGGCAGTGTCTCGGTTCCCCAGGGAATGATCTCGATTCCCGGGGGAGAATTCTCGATGGGAAGGGATGATGGAAACGATTTTGAGCGTCCATCATACAAGGTACAAGTAAAGCCTTTTTTCATTGATCACTACGAGGTGACCAATGATGAATATGCCAAGTTTCTCCGACAGACAAGGCGCAATCCCCCCTCGCACTGGCGGGAAGGTCAGTATGAGAATGGCGAGGCAAGATTGCCGGTAGTCAATGTTACCTGGTACGAGGCGCGGGCATTCTGTGAGTGGGCAGGCAAGCGGCTGCCCTTTGAGCCGGAATGGGAGTATACGGCGCGGGGTCGCGACAATCGACTCTACCCATATGGTAATGAGTGGAAGCCTCGTTTCTCAAATGCGCTGGAGACCGGACTTGACAAGCCGCAGGCAGTCGGGAGTTACCCGGAGGGTGACAGTGCATTTGGAGTGGCCGATCTGGCGGGCAATGTCGCGGAATGGACAGAGACCGAGTACAAGCCATATCCTGGAAGCCGCGCCAAGACCGATGAGGGCAACCGGGTCATCAGAGGGGGTGGATTCAGAGTGCCCGCTCGGGAGCAGACGGCAACGGAGCGTTTCTTCGACCGCCCGACGGCGAGTTACGACTTCGTCGGTTTTCGCTGTGCCAAGGATCAGTCGTCAGGCCAGAGTGGGACGAAAGAGTAGACCTCCCGTCTGGAGGCATCGGTAGGGATGACGGAAGAGAGTGGAGACAGGATGTCGGAAAGGTTGATCGACTATCGAACGTTCCGGGCCGGGAGACTTACAGTCGCGCCGTTGGCTCTTTTGCTGATTGCCTGCCTCTGCACGGTTGCGGCTTTTGGACAGAGACGCTACACCATTACGCGGCCAAAGGAGCGATCGAGTTCGGAGACGGTACGAGTAAAGACTGCTTCACGTCAGACGGATTCACGAGGGATCCTGGTTGTCCTGGTCGAGCCGGTGCTTGCAGGTCAGATCATTGTCAAAGGGCTAGATGGTCAGGAGATTGGACGCGCGACGGCCGACGAGGAGAATGGACAGGCCGAGTTCTCGCTTCCGCTTTCAAAGAGCTACCAGGTCGAGGTGAGC
>CAIOZW010000176.1 GCA_903862855.1 uncultured Acidobacteriota bacterium | reverse complement strand
GGATTCAGTTTGTCGTGGTTGTGAAGAGTGTTCAACTAGTGGTCTAGTCCACTGCCAGGAAAGTACAGGTTAAGTCTTCCCTCACGATGGGTCAAGGCGGTCTGACCGTCCGGAGATCAGACCCCAAATAATCCTGACGGGGCCATCACCTGATGACGAGACCTGGCAAAACAGGAGATGGTTCCTGTGCCCCAACGCCCCAACTGGGGCCCAGGGTGCCCCCCCCTGATTGGAATTTGCGCCCATGCAGCCGTTCTGAAGGGAGGCCGCTGGACTTTGGACACTTTGGGGCGGTTCGTGAACCTCCCCAGATCCTGGCTTCAAAAAGTGCACACGCCGTTCCTGATGTACAATTCGATGGCCCTGATAATCCTGAAGGCCCAGCAACCTCTCCCGATTGGGAAAAGTTGATGGACCTTCAGAATTTTTGTGAGTGATATGCCGAATCGCTAACGCCTGGTCAGTGAATCGAGAAAGTCATAACGGGCCCGTTCAGCGGTCGCTACTGCCCGGGTCTGAACATCGATGATCAGCTTCTGACTGGTCTTGAACTGCGGCCAAGTCGGCAGCCCCTTTCCATTCGGATCACCGGTTATGATGAAATTCGCAAAGTACTGCTGCATGACCTTCGAGACCTGATAGTCATCATCCGACCAGGCATAGACGGTATTCGAGGCGAGATTACCCATCGCATACTCGATCTCGGCCGAATGGACTGCCCCGCGTGGAGCCGGGCGTGGCGGCGTAGACGAGGCGGCCGGATTGCGGATTACCCCACCGGCCAGACCGGCCTGGGCATTGCCCATCTCCGGGCGCATGGCTGGTCGGGGTCTGGCATAGAGATAATAATATGAAGCCCGGCCACCCGTCCGGGTCGCGACATCGGTCCAGCGCCAGGTGCTGTGGCTGATGAAGCGGTCACCAGCCAGCGCCTGGGCTGCATCCATAACTTCATTCTCATTAGTGGCCGGATAGTGATTGAAGACCTCGCCCCCCTTACCAGGATAGAGCCTCTCGAGGGCCGCCCGATAGTTCTCGACCGTCGGTTTTTCACGCCCAAGGATGGCGAAATAGCCCGACTCTTCACTGTTCACTCCGGCGAGCAATGGGACGCGAGAGTGCTCTCCCGCCGCATATATCTCGGCTGGTGACTTTGGAAAGAACCAGCCATCGACGACGGGCGAGAAGCGCGGCAGCCCTGGCTTCGCCGTCGCTTCGAGCAGCTCGGCCGCCGGCATGGCCCGCAGCTCGGCGAGAGTCTTGCGATCGATGGCTGCACCAAATTTGACGCCATTCTGTTCGCCGTCACTGAGCGGCGTTGCCGGCAGTGCCCCGAGAATCGAGCCACTCTCGCCGATCGCCCCGGCAATCATCCCCTTCGCAAGCGGCGTCGCCATCTGCGCACTGACCGAGACCGAACCGGCCGACTCACCGGCGATCGTCACCCGTCGCGGATCTCCGCCAAAGGCGGCGATGTTCTGCTGAACCCACTTCACGGCCGCCAGTTGATCGTGGAATGCATAGTTGCCCGATGCCTTGTGCGGCGACTCGGCGGTCAGTTCCGGATGGGCCATGAAACCGAAGACTCCCAGTCGATAACTGAGCGTCACCGCCACAATCCCCTTCGTCGCCATGCTCTCACCGTCGTAACGAGGCTCAGAGCCGTCCCCGGCGATGAAGCCACCACCATAGAAATAGACCAGAACCGGGAGCTTCTCTCTGCCGGACTTCGCCGGTGTCCAGACGTTGAGGTAGAGGCAGTCCTCGCTCATCCCATCTGAGCGAAAATTCATGTCTCCAAAGACGGCCCTCTGCATACAGCGCGGGCCGAACTTGTCGGCTTTACGAACTCCCTGCCAGTTCGCAACGGGTTGGGGCGGCTTCCAGCGATTGCCACCAACCGGTGGCGCACCGAATGGGACTCCCTTGAAACTGCGTATCCCCGATTTTTCTGTCACCCCTTCAAGTGTTCCATTGGCGATCCGGACCTGTGTCTGCGCCGTCGCCACGATCGCCAGGCTGACCATCAGGATGAGGCTGCCGAGGCTGCGGGTCGAGATATCGAGTGTCATGATTGTTGACTCCTTGAATTTATGAAAACGGCCGGTAACTAACGCTTCAGCGGGCCTTCGACTGGAAGAGCTTTGGCGCGTAGTCGTTCAGATAGCGTCGCCAGTTGATCCAGGTGTGACCTCCCGGTGTGACGATCATCGCGTGCTCGATGCCCCGGCGCTTGAGGATCTGATCGAAGTTCTGCGACCCGGCAAAAGCGAGAGTATCTTTCTCACCACAGGTGACCTCAAAGAGGCTGACTGCTCCATTGACCTTTGCCGCTCCATCGAGAAACGTTGCATTCCGCTTCTCAAAGTCGGCGGTCGTCGCCGGGTTGACCCCCATACTCCAGACGGCGACATAGGCAAACTGATCGGGATTGGTCGAGACGACCCGCAGCGTCTGCCCGCCACCCATCGAGAGCCCGGCAATGGCCCTGTTCCGGCTGCCCGGCTGGACCCGATAGCTCTTCTCGACAAACGGAATGACATCCTTCATCAGCTCATTTGTAAAGCGATCCTGGAAGGCGGTCGTCGCGGCTGGATCGGGCGGTGCCCCAGGCACCACCGCCGGTCGCGGAAGGCTGCCATTGGGCATGACGACGATCATCGGTTTTGCCTTTCCTGTCGCGATCAGATTGTCAAGAATGAACCCGGCTCGACCGATCGTGCTCCAGCCCGAATCCTCATCACCGCCCCCGTGCAGCAGGTAGAAGACCGGATAACGCCCCTTCCCTGTCTCGTAGCCCGGAGGAAAGTAGACGTGCAGACGCCGCTCCTGGTTCATGGTCGAGGACTTGTAGAAGACCTTGCGGACCTCACCGTGAGCAACCTCGCGGTGATCCTGAAACGCGGCCGCCGCTCCGGGCACGTGAACCATATTGTCGACCGTCGTCACGCCCTGCTTGATCAGCGCATTCTTTGGATCGAGCGTACGCACCCCATCGACCGTCAGCGTATAACTGTAATAATCGGCCGGAAGTGGGCCGACTGTAATCGACCAGACTCCGTCATCCCCTCGGGTCAGACGACCTCCCGTGCCGAGTCCCTGTGAGATCCAGTCACCACCGACCGTCACTTCACTCGCCTTTGGGGCATAGATGCGAAAGACGACCCGCCCGTCATCGAGCACCTCGGGTGACTTCAGAGTATCGTTCGGTGTCGGCGGCCGTTGCGCCATCTGCTGCGCGGCCACCGACCCGAACATTACCAGCATCAGCAGCACGACCGTGCCCATTCGACCTGTCCAGCTTCGTGGTTGCATCATATTCTTCATAATTATTCTCCTCACTGAGTTCTATCCCTGGGTAACCAGCCGTCGTTCGGCACGGTCAGGATCGTTCCGGACCTCACATTTATTGTCGAAGATCATCACCTCTCCATTGGCGCTCGTGTAGACGGGCCATTTCGGCAACCCGGCATGGTTTGGATTCCCGCTGCGGGCAAAGGCGATCCAGGCTCCACTGACCCGCGCCGCCAAGGTCCGTGCCTCCGGGCCTCCTCCGGTCATGTTCAGACACCGATCGACATTATCGAAACAGAAGGCCAGCTCGGCGCAGTGGAAGGCCTTTGGACGTCCATCCAGCACTGGCGTCTGCCAGGTAAAGAGATACTGATAGACCGGGGCCGCCCTCCTTGCCGCTTTGAGATCGGCCTGCGCGACTGCGTTGTGACGCGTCGTTACCGTCGAGATAAAGGAGAAGAGGTCGAATGGCCTGGCGGTCGGATTGGACTTCCGATAGGCCTCGATAATCTGCCCGCTCCGTTCACCATACATCTCACGCACCCGGCTCTGCAGCTCACTCTCCGTCAGGGCATCGATGTTTGGATTGTTGATCCCATTGACAAACTCGTTGAGCGTCGTCCCGATCAGCATCGGTACACCATCGGCGATCGCTGGCGCCTGTGGGTCGAAGGGATGCTGCGGCAGAATCCGTCCATCAACCGTTGGTCCCCAGCCAGCCCGATCGGCGCCGCGCTGGAAGACCCGGTAGCCTCCCGCACCTCCACCCCCCATCTTCCGCATCGCCGCCTGCCCGGCCGCAATCAGATTGGCCACTGGCACCTTGTGAAGCTGATCGAGATGGTGCTGGTTGAGCCCCAGCTCGGCTACTACCGCCGCCGCCAGCCGCGCCGACGTCTCCGGACGCACCATGCGCAGACCCGAACCGCTCTGCACGATCGCCTTGTGAATGAGCCCCTTCGCCGAAGGCATTGCCAGCAGTGTACTCACCTTCGCCCCGCCACCAGACTGACCGAAGATCGTCACATTGCCCGGATCACCACCAAACGACGCGATATTGTCACGCACCCATTCGAGTGCCGCTACCAGATCGAGCTGACCGACATTGGCTGAAGATGCGTAACGCTCTCCTCCCAGCTCGGCCAGGTTGAGAAAACCGAGCACGGCCAGGCGATGATTGAGCGACACGACCACCACGTCACCCCGCTTCGCCAGATTCTCGCCATCATACGACGGCAGCTCCTGACCCGAACCGGCCTGGAAACCTCCACCATGAATCCAGACCATGACCGGCCTCTTCCGATTGTCGTTTACCCCTGGCGTCCAGACATTGACCCGCAGGCAGTCCTCACCCGGAATCCCGTCATCCCAACTGAAGAGCCACGCCTCCTCGTCATTCGCCCAACCCGTCCGCGCCACCTGCGGACAGACCTGCCCGAACTGCATCGAACTTCGCACTCCTGCCCACGCCACCGGCTTCGTCGGCGGCTGAAACCTTCCAGCGCCGCCAATCGGTCCGGCATAGGGAATCCCCTTGAAGGTGTGAATCCCGTTCCTGATGCTGCCGCTCACCTTGCCCGCCGTCGTCTCGACAATCGCCCGTCCACGCCCGGCAAGAACCGTATTGGCCCTCTCACCGGCCTGTGCGGATGTCACCACCTCGCGGCTCCCGGCACTCCCATCCATTGACAACAATCCACCCCCAGCCAGCGTCGCCGCCCCCAGCAGGATTGTGCGACGCCCTGAACGATCGATAACCCCTCTTTTTCTTCCTTGTTTCATCTCAGTTCTCTCCCTATCAAGAAAAAAGGCCGGAGCCTTTGAGTGATCAAAGAGTCCGGCCTCAGTCGATCTGAACCGCGATCAGAAATTGAATCGCAGTGACCACTGCAGGTTGCGCGGCGGTCTGACCGAGCTGATCGCTCCGAAACCGTTCCGGTTCCCCGTCTCCGAGGCAATATTGGTCGGTGTCGGATTGCTCAGGCTGGCCACGTTCAGGGTGTTGAAGACACCATCAAACTGGGTGTGGTTCAAAGCGTTGAACGCATCGAGTCGCGCCTCGATCCGGATCTTCTCCTTGATACGGAACTCCTTCGAGAGTGCCGCATCCCAGCTATTGACGGCCCCAACCCTCAGGAAGTTACGACCGGATTCAAATCCAAGGCTGCCCACCGCCGGAACTCCAAAAGCCCCCGGATTGAGCTGCCGATATGGATCACGACTGTTTCCACTTCCCGGAGTGCCGACCAGCGCGACCCGGAAGCCCTCAACCTGTTGCGTTCCCGTCAGACCATAACCTGAGAGTCCGGGAATGTTGATGAAGACGTTGTACGGAGCACCAGTCATATACCGATAGATACCCGACAACTGCCAGCCGTTGAGAATGTACCCCAGGCTGCGATTCTGCGTCCCCTTCGGCAGATCCCAGACCCAGTTGACGTTGAAGTTATGGGTCCGGTCAAAGTCGAGTGGTCCATAGTTGGCCCG
>CAIOZW010000175.1 GCA_903862855.1 uncultured Acidobacteriota bacterium | reverse complement strand
CTTGAAGCGATCAGCCAGCATGTCGCGTGGGATATCGGCCCGGTGCGAGTTGGTGACTGTCCACTCGATCTGATCCAGGGGAATCTCACGCAATGTCCGGATCGATTCAGGACGGTCAAACTCCGGTTTGTTCGATCCTGCCGCGTAGATGAAGTTCCAGAGTGGGACTCTCTCCGGTCGCTCGACCTGCCAGGCGCGGTCGAGACTGTCAAGAAAGGCCTCTCGCAGACGTGGATCTTTCTCGTACTGCAGCAATGGATAGTAGGAGATGAAGGCAAGTTCGTCGTCGGAATGGTTGACGTATCCTGGATAATTGATCTTCTGATTACGCGTCAGGAGGTGGTACTTGTGGCGGTTAATCAGCTCGTCATAGGCCTTCTGGTATCGTCCACTTCCTGTCATATGTATAGCCACCCGCAGGTGGGCCAGGATGTGCAGTGCACGTAACCCGGTCTCTGTCGCATCATCCCAGATGGCTTCTGGTCCCCACCACCCCCAGAGAGTTCGTTTTCCGTCGAGGTCGACGAGCTGGTAGTTGTGATCCAGAATGTGGTCGGTGATCCGCGTTATCACCTGGCGTAGTCGAACCTTCTCTGTCTCATCGGCCACAAGATCGTAATAGATCGGGTAGACAAAATAGTGGCCGGCGATCTCGTCAGAGCTGGTATCCCCCTTCCAGCGCCAGAGTCCATCAGGTGTATCGTGCCACTCCCCATCAGCAGGTTGAATGTCCTCACCCTTGCGAATCATTGAACGGGCGGGGAATCCCGGATTACCTGTTATCTCTTCAAGTCTGATCAGGGCTTCCATCCCCTGACGGGCAAACAGTTTCGCTTCGGCCTCACCGGTGACCTTGAAGCGAAATGACTCAGCCGCTACATAGAGTGCTGTCCAGAGCCCGTCATTGTCGGATGAGACCGTCCGGTTGCTGCCAGTCTCACCGGCGCGAGTGAGGATTGAATCAGAGGTCAGACCGTGACGAAGGTGGCGCAGTCGGATCCGCTCCTCAAAGATCTTTGCCTTGGCCGCAAGAGTCGTCAGCCTCTCGCTGATTCGGCTGTATCCAGCTCCGGTCTCAACCCAGATCTCATTCTCACCCGTGGTCTGGTCTCGCTCACCCAGGCCGATTCCCAGCACACGATTGTCTGCCAGCCAGCGCTTTCCGGCCAGATATCTGACTGGAACGTCTCCCGGTCTGGTCGTGTAGATGATCAGTCCATTTGTGGTTCCGAGATAGAGCGTCTGCGCGTCAGCTTGTCTGATCACTGTCACTGGCGTGACAGGCAATACTCCGGTTTTGGGCACCGCCTCGATTCGCCCATTGGCGCTCTCCCGGATCACTCCGTTCTCAATCGCTCTGTAGGGGCCATCACTCGCCACACGATGGATCTTCACCTTTCCCCTGGTGAGTGATTGAAACTCTTCCAGAGTGTGATGGCTTGACGATCTTTGCAGATAGCGATCCTGGGCGGTAACGATCGATATAGCAAATATTGCGCTCAATACAACAAATATGAATCTCATTGCTTCCTTGCTCTGTTGGGAAAATCCTGACAATGTCAGACGGCGACCAGCGGGCCACGAAGATGAAACTGTTTATAGCACGATATCCTGATAATCAAAAGGTAGCCTGGCCTGTGCCTGAACGGAGGATGTGGAGGCGGTCGATAGCCGGTGACGGCCACCATTCACGACGGCCATCAGGCCAGACCACCCCAACCCCTTCGACTCTCTCCTTCTCTGCCAGACCGATCAGCAGCCGCGGATCATTGGCCGACAGGTAGCTGCCATCCGTGTGGATGCGGTACCAGCGGACGTCGGTCCTGGTGATGTGGAGAGCGACCTTCGCTCCAATTGGCTGGGCGCCGCGCAGTTCAAGCTGCAGCCAGTGGCCCTTTCTTCGGGTCTGGTTGAGCAAAAGTCGAACCGGTCCATTATTGTTGGTGACCAGGAGATCGGGGTCTCCATCATTGTCGATATCTCCGGTGGCGACGCCACGACTCACCTCGGAGAGGGCCAGTGCCGGCCCGGCCTCACTGCTGACTTCACGAAACCGTCCTCCTTGCCCTTCAAACTCCTGACGAAAGAGCTGATTTCGCTGGTGGTAAGGGTATGGATCACCTCGCAGTGCTGTGAGTCGTGTCACCGCCCCATTCGCGGCAAAGAGATCCAGCCAGCCATCGAGATCATAATCGAACCAGGTCACCCCGAAACCGGTCGACATGTAGGTTGGCTGCGCCAGGCGCAGATCGATGGTTGCATCGTCAAAGAGTCCCCGTCCATTGTTCCGGTAGAATGTGCTACCCTGGCGGGTCAGGTTGGTCACGAGAATGTCGAAATCGGCGTCACGATCGATATCGGCAACCGCGACCCCCATCCCGGCACGCGCCATTCCGTCGGCTGCATAGGCGGCTCCTGAGACAAGGCCACTCTCCTCAAATGTGCCATCATGCCGGTTAATCCAGAGATGGTTGGCGGCACCATCATTGGCGACATAAATGTCAACCCAGCCGTCCCCGTCAAAATCGGCACACGAGACTCCGAGCGCGGGTCCGGCAACGGCCGCAATACCGGCACTCGCTGAAACATCAAGGAAACGACCTCCACCATCGTTGCGGAAGAGGCGGTCTGGAACCGGCCGGTAGGCTGCAGGTGCACAGTAGTCCGGCTCACCTGTTGGAGCAAGACACTGCTTGTTTCCCTGAACCGTGAAGTCGACATAGTTGCAGACATAGAGATCGAGGTCTCCATCACGGTCAAAGTCGAGAAAGGCGCTACTGGTGCTCCAGCGCGGATCGTCTACTCCAGCGCCAGAGGTCACATCCGTGAAGGTGCCGTCGCCGTTATTACGCATCAGCGAGTTAGAGCCGAAACTGGTCAGATAGAGATCGATGTCGCCATCGTTGTCATAGTCACCGGTGGCCACCCCCATTGCAAAATCGTCACGACCTGCCCGGCTTGCCTCGGTCACATCGGTGAAACTCAGCTTTCCTGTCGGTACCTGTTCATTGCGGAAGAGACGATTCCCTGGTGGCGTGGATCCTTGTTGGCGGCGTGTGGTCATGGCGTTCTTCTTGTCACTCAGACGCCTGTTCTGCAGCAGGTAAATATCGAGATCACCATCATTGTCATAATCGAAGAGCGCTCCCCCTGAGCCCATGATCTCTGGAAGGTAGTAGTCTCCATTCGCCCAACTGGTGTGATAAAAATTGAGACGGCTCGAGGCAGCTGCATCTTCGAAGAGGTAGCCTTGTTGTCCCGACACGCTCTTGGGCATGGAGGTCATGGCCGGGAGAAGGGCAATCATAAATATGGCCAATTGAGGTAATCTTCTCATCTTGTCTCCAGTACCTTCAGATCACGTTCGATTGCCACCAGCAGCTCTGTCTGTTTGAAGCTGATTGCCTGCTGACGAGCCTCTATCATCAGCCTCAGTGCGCGGTCACGTTCTCCGTTACGGGCACAGGCGATGGCCAGCGCATAGGTCAGACGTGGTGTCTGCGCGTCGACCGGTCGCAGACTCTTCTCAAGGGTGACGATTGCCTCAGCCAGTCGTCCCTTGAAGATCTGCATCCGGGCCAGCTCAAAGCGCGCTTCACGATAGGCTGGCTCGTAGTCGACTGCGCGGTAATAGTAGTCCAACGCTTCGTCATAGCGCTGCTCGATCTCTCGCAGTCGGCCCAGATTGAAGTGGGCCTGTGGGTGATATTGGTTGATCTTCAGGCATCGCTGGAAGGCCTCTTCAGCCAGTCGAAAGTCGCGTGCCTCGGCCTTCATCACTCCATAGTTGTAATGGCTTTCAGCCAGGTTCGGGTTGATCTCCTGAAGCGCCCGGTACTCATCCTCGGCCT
>CAIOZW010000174.1 GCA_903862855.1 uncultured Acidobacteriota bacterium | reverse complement strand
GGAATTGAGATTGAAGAGTACAGCATTCCCCACCCACCATTGAGTAGCGGTGAAATCTCCGACCTGCTGGCATTTCTGATGCGTGGTGACCAGCGATACAATCCGGACCCAGCCTGGCGACCCGCCGCGGATTTCAATGTCAGCTTCGACAGGTTGCGGAGAGCTCAGACTGAACCACGTAACTGGTTGACCTACTGGGGCGACCTGCGCGGGCATCACTATTCCGGTCTTGGACAGATCACCCCGGCCAATGTGAGTCGACTACGTTCAGCGTGGACTGCCCAACTGGGTGGAACAACGATCGAAACAACACCGCTGGTCGTCGATGGAATGATGTTTGTGACCGGACCACTGAACAACGTCACGGCACTGGATGCACGCACGGGAAAGGTAGTCTGGAGATACAGCCGACGTCTGCCTGATGTAGCAAGTCACTGTACGGTTATGACCAACAGAGGACTGGCCATTCTGGGAGACCGGCTCTTTCTGGCAACACTCGACATGCACCTCATCGCCTTTGACGCGAAGAGCGGGAACATTATCTGGGACGTAGTTCAGGACGACTACCGCAAAGGGATCAGCAACACTCATGCCCCGCTGGCGATCGACGGAAAGATCATCGTTGGGGTAACGGCTGGGGAGTGTGCGCTGACCGGTTTCATCGACGCATTTGATGCAGCGACAGGTCGACACCTCTGGCGAACCCCGACGATACCCACCCCAGGTGATCCCAACCGGCGGACCTGGATACCGGAGAGTTCGGCTGATTATGGAGGAGCGCCAACGTGGATGACTGGTACTTACGACAGTGAGTCCAGAACCATCTACTGGATGACTGGTAATCCGGGACCCGACTATGATGGTACTGTTCGCGGGGGAGACAACCTCTACTCCTGTTCGGTTGTCGCGCTTGACGAAGCGACCGGACGCATGAAATGGTGGTTCCAGTTCACCCCACACGACGTCCACGATTGGGATGCCAATGAGACCCCGGTACTGATCGATGGAATTGTGAATGGCCGCAAGAGAAGGCTGCTGGTGACGGCGCAGCGAAATGCCTTCTATTATGTGCTCGATCGAGAGACGGGGGAATTTATAACTGGTCAGCCTTTTGCAAAGCAGACCTGGGCGAAAGGTCTGGATGCCAAGGGTCGACCGATCATTCTGCCAGACACCTCTCCGACACCCGGGGGCAATCGGGTCTGTCCCGATGCAGCAGGTGCCGCCAACTGGGGCTCACCATCATTTGACCGATTGAATCAGCAGTTACTGGTCTCGGTTCGTGAAACCTGTGCGACCTATACCAGTGTGACAAAGAGCCCTGTGCCTGGACAGGGCTTCACTGGTGGCGGAGTCGAGGTCGATCCAGGCAGAGCACCTGGCTTCATCAGGGCCCTCGATTACCTGACCGGCAGAATCCGGTGGAGCTTTCCAATCCACACAGGAGCATCCTCGACCGGAGTTGTCGCCACTGCCGGGGGTGTAGCTTTTGCTTCATCCAATGACGGCCATCTGATCGCCCTCGAGCAACGAACCGGCCGCTATCTCTGGCATTACTATGCAGGAGCGACCATCGTTGCTTCTCCGATCTCTTATGCCGTCGATGGTGATCAGTATGTTGCAATTGCCGCGCAGTCAGCAATCCTGACCTTCAAGCTCAACTGATCACGAAGGAGTCAGCTCACATTGCTGATGTTCTCTATCTGCAACCTGAATCGAAGCTGCCTGGCCATCACTGGCGAAAAGGGGTGGTCACCCGATCGATTGTTGACGGATGCCTGACGATTAACTATATTTCCGAGGCGGAGGTTGGCATCGATGTCGAATGAGGATATTCCAGAGTGTTGCGGCAGCGGCTGTGCCGTCTGCGTCCTCGACAATATCGAACCCGTCTCCAGTCTCAAGGCCCTCGAAGTGAGGGATGATCCTGAAGCCCAATGCTGTGGTACCGGTTGTACGGTCTGTGTCCTCGATTACATCGGGGAGGATCGCTCGCCTGAAGCGAGTCAAGACCGATTGGAGAGAATGCTCGAGGCGATCGACAAGGCCGATCAGATCATCGCCAGCAACACCCGGGACTGATGCAGCTTGGACGGGATCCTCTCCCCAAAACAGTCGCCAAAACTTAACCAGCATCGACAAAGAGTCACGTTATCTCAACATCACAGGAGGAAGTGCCATGGCCGCAGAAGACGGTAAGACTCACGAGGTTCACAAACCATATGTTCCGTCGACCTCGATTCTCGCCGAGTTCACCCCCCGTGCCGTGATCCTGGGAGCGCTGTTCGGCATCATCTTTGGTGCTTCAACGGTCTATCTCGGATTGAAGGTTGGTCTGACCGTCAGCGCATCGATTCCGATCGCGGTTCTCTCGATCACCGTGTTGAGGCTGCTCGGTCGGGCGACAATACTTGAAAACAACATCGTCCAGACAACGGGG
>CAIOZW010000173.1 GCA_903862855.1 uncultured Acidobacteriota bacterium | reverse complement strand
TGCAAGCGATCTGGATCCACTGGTGACGGGATACCTGATTGCGGTGGCCGTGGATGAGAGCGGATGTCCGGACTTCTTCAACAACCTGATCGGAAGCGTGTTGGTGAAGTTTGAGAGCGGGCACGCGGCGAATCTGTCGGCGGTCGGAATTGCGAAGCTGGCGGGAAGCGGGGTGACCTGCAGCCCGAGCGACGTGACGACGGATCTGCTGTTTGACGGAATCAGGTATAACGAGTTGCCGCGGACACTGGCGATGAGCAGCGTGCCGGCGAGAGCGGATGGAAACCAGACGATGCTGGTGCTGACAAGGATCGGAGGAAATCTGGCAGGAGTAGGAGGACTGCCACTGGGACCGCTGTATGGACTGCTCTATGACGATCAGGAGAGAGCGGCGAGCTACACGATGTCAGGAGGAAGTTGCCAGATGAGGACGATCCTGACGGGAAGCTCGTTGCGAACGGCGCCGCGATTCGAGTCGATGGTTCCATCGGGAAGAACGGGCTGGCTGAAGATCTCGACGGGCAATGATGAAGGAATGCTCGGAGTGATGCTCAACCAGAATCCGAACGGGTTCAGCCAGGGAAGACTGCTTCATACCCTGTCACTGAGCAGTGCAGCGTCGATCACCATCCCGGTCGGTCCGCCGACCCTGTAAGCGGTTCAGCAGTAACTGACCACGCCCCCCACCACTTTTGGCTGAACGGGAATCTACCCGGAGGTCGAAGTTGGTGGGGGCTTTTATTTGGGACTTGCGGCGGCCCTCCGGTCGCTAAGCGGTCTCTACCCTGCCAGATTGACGGCAAGCGCAGGGAAAGGCCTTCTGCCTGGCTGGCCCGACTGGCCATAACGGTTACAACAGCAGAGTACTTGAAAGAGGTCTGATGATCAGCGCGTCTTCAACGTGGGGATTGCTATGGAGTGTGAGGTGGACAGGGCAACGTGAGGCCACATACTTGAGCCGCTCCTCTTGTTCAGTCGTCAGTTGCCCTTCGACGTAGATGATACGGCTGATGTAGTGGATCTCGGTTCTGCCGGCGATCTCCTCTGGAGAGCATCCCTCGCAATCCTCTGGTTTGATCTTCTCGAAGTTGAGATGGACCTCGATGCTTGTCACCGGGAGCTTTTTTCGGTCGACATACATCTTGAGAGTCATGGCTGTGCAGGCACCGAGAGAAGAGAGGAGCAGTTCGTAGGGTGCCATGCCCTCATCGTGTCCGCCGTGTGATTCAGGCTCGTCGGCGATAATCGTATTCTGCCCGGCCGTGATGACGGTTCGAAATCCTTCGGCAGTCTTGAGGCTTACTTTGACATCGTTCATTCTCTGGCTCCTTGTCGATCAGGGAGATTTTATGGACGGGACTAGATGCGATCTGATGATGTAGTAGCGGCTCTTTCTGGGACTGTTCTCATGCAATCCATCCACCACCAACAACAATGTCGCCATCATAGAAAACTGCCGCCTGACCCGGAGTGACTGCACGCTGTGGCTGATCGAATCGGACAATGACGTCGCCATCATCGGAAGGATAGAGTGTTGCCGGGGACTCTTCGGCACGGGAACGAATCCTTACTTCGACGCGCTGCGGTCTGGTCAATGACGGTATTGAAATCCAGTTTATTCGCCTGACCAGCATCTCATTCTTCAGCAGATCCTCACTCGACCCAACCACAACCCGGTTGTGCATTGCATCGACCTCGATAACATAGAGTGGATCAGGCGCCGCGATTCCAAGTCCTCGTCGCTGCCCGACCGTGTAGCGGTGGATGCCCTGATGCTGCCCAAGCACCTCACCATTCCGCGTCACAATATCTCCGGGCGAGATCGGTCCGATTTGGCCATTTGGCTGATTCAGGACGGGCAGTGAGCGCGGCTCTTCGAGCAGATAGCGCTCGATGAAACGAGCGTAGTTGCCATCAGGGACGAAACAGATCTCCTGGCTCTCTGGTTTGCCAGCCGTAGGCAGGCCGGCCTTTTCAGCGATCTCACGCACCTCCTGCTTGGTCATCTCACCAAGGGGGAAGAGGGCATAGCTCAGCTGTTCCTGGGTCAGCTCAAACAGAAAGTAGGACTGATCCTTGGCACGATTGACGGCCCGAAGGAGGCACCATCGGCCGCTCGACTCGTCAAAAGTGACGCGGGCATAATGGCCAGTCGCGACCTTTGTGGCCTCGGCACTGCGGGCCAGCTCGACCAGTTTATCGAACTTGAGAAATGAGTTGCAGGCGATACAGGGACTCGGAGTGAGACCATTGAGGTAGTTGACGACAAATGGCTGCACGACATCGCGCTCAAACTCACTCTCGAGGTTGACGACATAGAAGGGAAAGCCGAGCCTGTTCGCGACGGTACGCGCATCATAGAGATCATCGAGTGAACAGCAACGGGAAGGGAGCGGTTCACCATCCGGGCCGACGTTGATCCGACGCTGGTTCCAGAGCTGCATCGAGAAACCGACCAGCTCCTCTCCCTGATTCTTGAGTAATGCCGCGGCTGTCGAAGAATCGACTCCGCCGCTCATGGCTACGGCGATCATGAAAACCTCTTCTCCATCTCCTCAGAGTCATGGGTCTGATTACAGAGCCCGGATACCAGGTCGATCAAAGGGTCGACTCATCGGGGTCGCTGCAGCTTCAGGGCGCGTCGGATGAAACACGCTTATCAACAGAGCTGCTCAGTCAAATAGTGTGCGACTGACAAAGTACCTCTCGCAATGATATGATGACCATTCAATTTTTGACCATTTGATTTTAGCATGGAAGCGAACCCACTTCAGGAACAATAATCAGGAACGACCATAAAGATTATGAGCCAGAGCGAATCTGACAAGACCATAGTTCGGGAGCAGCCGATCGAGAAGTATCGACTGACGAGGGAACCATTCTATCTCAATGTCCGTGACGAGGTATCGATCTTCGAGACGGCCTGCAGGGCAAAACTGCCGGTAATGTTGAAAGGGCCGACGGGTTGCGGGAAGACAAGATTTGTCGAGGCGATGGCCTGGCGTCTTGGACGGCCGCTGATTACCGTTGCCTGTCACGAGGATCTCTCGGCGACCGATCTGGTTGGAAGGTTTCTTCTCGAGGGTGAGGAGACAGTCTGGCATGACGGACCATTGACGACGGCCGTGCGCCACGGAGCAATCTGTTACCTTGACGAGGTGGTCGAGGCCCGAAAAGATACGATAGTGCTGATCCATCCACTGACCGATGATCGCCGCATTCTTCCAATCGAGAAACTTGGGGTGTTACTGAGCGCACCTGACGATTTCATGCTGGTCATCTCATACAATCCAGGTTACCAGAGCGTCCTGAAGGATCTCAAGCAGTCGACACGGCAGAGGTTTCTCTCGATCGAGTTCGATTATCCGTCGGCTGAGGCAGAGACGGAGATCGTCGCCCGTGAGGGAGGTGTACCGGA
Organism: uncultured Acidobacteriota bacterium; assembly: GCA_903862855.1. Taxonomy (GTDB): domain Bacteria; phylum Acidobacteriota; class Blastocatellia; order RBC074; family RBC074; genus CAIOZW01. The sequence goes on along the minus strand of CAIOZW010000173.1, from coordinate 43,005 downwards.
AGCGACGGCTCGCGATCTGGTGCGGATCGGGGAGAAGGTTCGTAATCTCAAGGGACATGGATTGGAGGAGGGGGTCTCGACGCGTCTGCTGGTCTATGCCGCACAGATGATTGCAAGTGGGATCGCTCCGGTAACAGCCTGTGAGATCGCCATCGCCAGTCCAATTACTGATGATGCTGAGTTGCAGCGCGGGATTCGAGAGATCGTTACCACCGTGATCTGACATCGACCTGGAGACGGGAGTGGCCAAAAAGTGTGGCAACGGTGATTGAGTGACGGCAAAAGGGGGCAAATGATGGCAAAGAAGACGGGAATGTTGCTGCTGGCAATCCTGATGACTCTGACAGGATCGGCCCAGACCTACACGACGACTGGTGAGACAGTCAAGACAAAGGGTGGAAGTACGGTGCCGGGATTTCCGGATGTTCTGGCCGAGTATCTGCAGATTCCCGGTGCTTCGACGACTGGAACTCCGGCTGGTTTTGACAAGGCAACCTTTCTCCGTTTCAGGTTGGCGCAGGATGGCGAGCGTCCACAACCGGCCAATGTGGTTCTTCTGGCGATGCCGGGGTTCGCAAGTACGCCATCCCACTGGCTCTTTCTGGCGTCACAATTGGTTCACCGCGCGGCGGGTGAGAAATGTCCGGCTGGCAGGAGGATGACAGCCTGCCGGCTTGAAGTCTGGATTGTGCAACGGCGTGGGGCGAATCTTGCTGATACGACGGGTGCGTTGACGTCGCGTCGTTCAGGTGATCCGCGGCGTGGGGCTGAATACTATTTTGGCCCGGGGATCCTGGAGGTCGAGCCGGAGCGGTCGGGTAGATGGCCACTTGCCACGGCCTCAAAACTGGTTGGGCGCGATGGCGCAGTCTGGAGACCTTTCAGGCAGGATGATCTCCGCTTTATGGCTGAATGGGGCTTTGAGACAGCAGCGGCAGATCTTGACCGGATGATCGAGCTGATCGGTGAGCGGAGCGGGTCACGGAACATCTTTCTCGCCGGCCATTCACAGGGAGGAGGCTTTGTCGGAGCCTATGCCGGGCGAAAGCGAGCCGACGGGCGCCGTGGTCACGAGCTGCTGAGCGGACTGATCTTTCTTGATGGAGGGCCGGCGGCAGGTGCCGCAACGACGATGAGTGAGGCCCAGCAGCGAGACTATCTTGAGCGGGTCGAGCGGTTGCGAAAAGGTCAGGGATCGGTCTATACCGATGCGAGTGGATTGCTGGGCAACCTCTCCGGACCGGCAGCAGCGGCGTCGATGATGATTACCGGGCTCTACTTCGCCCTGCAGGGGCCGGAGGCCGAATCGATCTTCTCACCGGTGGGAATGGGCATTCCGGTTGGTGACCGCTTTCTGCGATCGATCAGGCTCAATAATCGTGCGCGGGCGGGAATCTCATTCGACATTGATCCACTGGCTGGACTCGGAATGCAGAATCCACTACTGGCCCGTCTTGGAGAGGGACTGGGACAGCTCGACTTCAAGCCGCGGCCGGGGACCGAGTCGAGGTGTGATCAGGCAAAACCTTCGCCACCCTGTGTGCCAGGCCCGGAACAGGTCGATCCGGCCAGGGTATATGGATGGCTTGAAGGTGGCGGCGGCGGACCGATCGGGGACAGGGTTGGGAAGGCGCAGCTCTGGCTCGACTCCCTCTCGTTTGCGCCCGCGCGGACCAACATCCTTCCGGTCACGCATCGCTTTGCATCGAGTGGCGAGCAAACGGTCGATGCCTCACATCTCATTGCCATCAACTGGTACCCGGCAGAACGCTATGAGATCGACATGCGGACGGTGGGCCAGTTTCGCACTCTGAAGATGGCGGGTAATGGCCTCAATCTCGATATCGACAAGTCGGCTATTGCGAAGATACCGGTCTATGTTGCGAGACAGTCCACTACACAGGGGCTCAACAACCCTTTTCCGGGTGTGACTGACTTTACCGAGATCAACCGAATCGGGACATTCCAGACTGAAGAGGCGCGGCAGCTCACCCCCTTCGATCAATCGATCAATGCAAGGCTCTATTATCACAGTGACTTCATTGCGGCAGATGACTCACTGGCGGGCAAGGTTCGTCCCGGCGAGCCAGGAAACTCAGTGGTCGCCGAGACGATGATCAAATGGTTACTGAAGCGCAGTGAAGGGCGGGCAACCGTCCCAACGCCGGCGCGTCTTGGGGTACGGCAGAGATTCTGAGGTCAGAATAGGACAGGGGCGGGAGCTGGCCCTGTGGGTCAGTGAATGGTGAAACGGACAGGAAGCGAGAGAGAAGAGACTTGAAAGGTCTGACGGGAAAGGCAGTTGAGGCATTGGCCTTGAAGATGGGAATCGGTCCGACTGATCGTGGCTGGGTGACGCTCGATATCGGGGCGACGCTGCTCAGTCTTTCGCCTGCAGTTGCCCGCGACTTCTTCAAGGCCGTCCCGGAAGTAGCGCGAATGCTTGAGAGTGGCGATCTGCGGGCCTGGGCTGAGATCGGGCGAAGGATTGCCCAGCAGAATGGCGATGAGGCGAGTGACTTCTTTCGATATTCGATCGAGACACTCAATTCAGTTCCGGAGAGTCTGCGCCCGGTTCTGGTTGCACTCTGTGCGAGACAGATCGTTCTGTCACCGGCGACCGCCCTTTCGACATTTCGAGATGCCCCACGCCTGATCAGGACCTTTGGCGATGAGCGGTCAGCTGGTCGAATCTATCGTATTGCCGTCGACGTCGCCCATCGCTCGGTCAAGCATAGTACCGAGGTTCTGACGGCGGCCCCATTGGCCCTCCAGTCATTGCGTGATCTCGCTGGGGAGGGTGTTGAGCCGGCGGTCGATGCCACGCTTACGCTCGCCGAGAGCTTTGCCCAGCGAACCGGAGCGACGGCGGCTGAATTCCTCGCCGCCGTGGGGGAGGGGATGGTTGGGAATGGCCATGCAGAGATTCGGCCAGGCCATCTGCCGGAGCTGGTGATCGAACTCTGTCGGCAGACAACCAGTTTTCTCGAACGGGGCGGTGCAACGGCTCTCCAGTATTTCCGCTCAGCCCGGGCAGTGATCGAGGCGGGTGGACCGATCAGTTACGACAAGTGGAACCGGGTTACGCGCAAGGTGGCAGATGAGGGAAATGCAGTTGTCTACGATTTTCTGAAGCTCACCCCAAAGGTTCTCGCCGCCATCTCACTGATCAGAAAGAGAGGGATTGGCGAATCGATCCTCGTCATCCTCGATCTGGTCGAGGAGCTGGCCGGTCTCAATGTCTATGTCGCGCTGGAGTGTTTCAAGAGCAGTCCGCGGGCCATGGCCAGCGCCACGCTCGACCAGTTTCAGAGCTGGGCGCGTGAAGGTGCGCAGCTCTACCGCAGTGACCGACGGAAGGCGCAGGCCTACTATGCACTTGAATCAAAGTCGAGCCAGGACGCCCTGCGCGGAGCGCGTGACGGGATTGCGCTCGAGTCGGTTGCCCATCTGTTGCGCCTCTACGTCGAAGGCTTGACCGGTCGGGAGATGGCCATTGCACCATATGGCGCGGTTCCGGATGAGTCCCGGATCAACGACGGCCAGACAATTCAACTCCCGGCGGTGATTGCCGAGTTTGGTACGCCCGAGGACGATTTCCGGCTCTACAAGGTTCTTGCCGCCCACGCCGCCGGTCAGATCGAGTTTGGGACACGTCAGATTGCCACACCCGACATTCGTGCAGCACTGACGGAGATCGAGTCCCATTTCGAGACCCGCGAGAGGCAGCGGCTGGAAGCAGAGACCGGTAACGCTGAATACGTCCAGTATTCGAATACCGAACATCTTGGACTATCCACCCGACGTCCGCTCGATCCATCTGCGGCGGAGACGGCCGATTACCGGTTTGTACTGTCACGCTTTGGGAATCCCAATCTGGCAACGCGCATCTTTACGACCCTCGAGAACGGGAGAGTCGACTGGCGTCTGCGCCAGACCTATCGTGGAATCAGGCGTGATCTCGATTTTGTGCGTGGCCGACTGGTCGATCGCCGGCCGCCGATCACCGAACTGACCATCGAGCAAGCCGTCTATGAGATGCTCTTCCAGATCACTCTCTGCGGAGGCGTGATCGATGAGACGGCCCGGCGGGCCTATGCCGAGATAATTCACCGCTTCGAGATGATTGTCGCAGAGTATCTGCGCCAGGATGGAGCGACGGTCGGTGATACTCTGATGGCAACCTTCCGCATCTACGAGCTGCTCGAATCGAACCAGGCTCCCAAACAGACCGAGGACCAGCAGAACGATGAGAACGAGGAGACTGATCAGGAGGATCAGGACGATCGACCGGGCGATTCTGATCAGCAGCAGGCCTCGGCACAGGCTCCGAAGAAGTCGGACCTCTTCAACCAGTGGTCACAGGCCGTCGAGGAGACTTCACCATCCGACAGCGAACTGCTCAATGAACTGATGAATGCCGAGACCAGTGAGCAGGAGCTCCAGGATGGGGATGAGGTCTTTCACTATGATGAATGGGATCGTGAACTGGGAGACCATCGTGCCCGCTGGTGCCGGGTAATTCAGCGTGTCAATCGCCGTGGCTCGGCCGAATTTGTCGCGCAGGTCAGGTCGCGCTACTCCGGGATGATCTCTTCGATTCGCCATCAGTTCCAGATGCTGCGCCCGGAATCGATGCGCAAGATCAAGGGTGAGATCGATGGTGAGGACTTCGATCTGCAGGCGGTGATCGATTACCACGTCGACCGTCGGACGACCGGCCGCCCCTCGGATCGACTCTACATCAGGCGCATCCGGCGTGAGCGTGATGTGGCCGTCTCATTTCTGCTCGACATGTCATCCTCGACCGCCCGCACGATCAGCCGTCATCCGAATCAGCCCTATACCAGACCGGGTCAGAAGATCATCGATATCGAGAAGCAGGGGCTTGTCCTGATGAGTGAGGCTCTCGAGGCGGTTGGTGATGCCTACTCGATCTCCGGGTTTTCAAGTGAAGGACGCCGGAATGTCAAGTATTTTCTGATCAAGCGCTTTGAGGACAAGTACGATCATGAAGTAGAACGGCGCATTGGCGGGATCAGCTATCACAACAATACGCGTCTCGGGGCGGCAATTCGCCACGCCGCAGCTGCCCTCGAAGAGCAGGAGGCCCGCACCCGACTCCTGATCATCCTCAGCGATGGACGGCCCTATGATCACGACTATGGTGATTCACGCTATGCTCGTGAGGATACCCGCGTCGCGCTCCACCAGGCCCGCATCAATGGCATCACCCCCTTCTGCATCACGATCGATCGCGATTCCGAAGCCGAGTTGAAGGATCTCTATGGCGAGGTCGGCTATACGATTATCGATGACGTGATCAGCCTTCCCGAGCGGCTTCCCGGCATCTATCGCCGTCTGACTACCTAAACGAAGAGGGCAGGCCAAGTGCCTGCCCTCTCGTCGCAACCGTCTTCAGTAACCAGACAGCCCCTACTTCAACCCCATCTCGCTGATGATGAATGAGTAGACATCCGCCGTACCCTCGAGCTGCTTGGCGGTATTGCTCGCCCCGTGGCCCGACTTGGTCTCGATCCTGATGAGTACCGGTGCCTGGCCACGTTGCCGCTCCTGGAGCGTTGCTGCATACTTGAAGGAGTGGGCAGGCACGACCCGGTCATCGTGATCGGCCGTTGTTACCAGCGTGGCCGGATAGCTGATCTCCTTCAGGTTGTGGATGGGTGAGTAGGCATAGAGCGCCTTGAAATCCTCCGGATTGTCACTTGAACCATAATCGGCAATCCAGTTCCAGCCAATTGTAAACTTGTGAAAGCGGAGCATGTCCATCACCCCGACCTGCGGAATCGCTACCTTGAAGAGCTCCGGCCGCTGGTTCATGACCGCGCCGACAAGCAGTCCGCCATTCGACCCTCCCTGTATCGCCAGTCGCGACGACGAGGTGTATTTGTTGGCAATCAGCCACTCGGCCGCCGCGATGAAGTCGTCGAAGACGTTCTGCTTCTTCAACTTGGTTCCGGCCTCGTGCCACTTCTCACCATACTCTCCGCCACCGCGCATGTTGGCCGAGGCGTAGACAAACCCCCTTTCGAGCAGCGCTATCCGCAGCGCACTGAAGCTGGGTGAGGTGGTAATATTGAAGCCACCATAACCATAGAGGAGGGTTGGATTGGTTCCGTCCAGTTTAAGCCCCTTGCGGTGGACGATGAACATCGGCACCCGCGTGCCATCCTTGCTCGTGTAGAAGACCTGTTTCGTCTCGTACTCCTCCGCCTTGTATCCGGGGATCTCGGTCGCCCGGTGGAGGCTCGATTTCCGCGTCGCAATATCGTAGCGGAAGATCGAGGGCGGATAGTTGAGAGAGGTAAAGGTGTAGAAGACGAACTTGTCGTCGAAGTTGCCACCAAACCCGCCTGCACTTCCCGGTCCGGGCATCGCAACTTCATTCTCGAGCCTGCCCGACAGGCTGTAGACGTATGCCCGGGTCGTCACATCCTTCAGGTAGGTCGCAAAGAGCTTTCCGCCGGCCGTGCCGACGCTCTCGAGTGGCTCGGGTCTCTCTGGCAGCACCTCCTGCCAGACTCCAGGTTTGGCCGGATCGAAGAGAACTACCCGACCATTCGGTGCCTTGTGATTGGTCTCGACGAGGAACTTCTCTCCGATATTGTCGACGACACTGAAACTGTCATCACCAATATCGGCAACCAACGGGTGGAATGTCTTCTCACCTTTCGACAGGTCGCGGTAGTAGACCGAGTTGCCCTTCTTTCCTTTCCCACGATCAGAGATCGTCAGAATGGCAAACCGCTCGTCCTCCGTCGTCTGCACAAGGTGGAAGCGCTGCGGATTGGCAGAGTCGGCATAGATCTGCTGATCCTCGCTCTGCGGCGTTCCGATGCGGTGATACCAGACCTGGTGATCCTCGTTGCGGGTTGAGAGCTCATAACCCTTCTTCGGTTCCGGATAGCGGCTGTAGAAGAATCCGTTGCCCCACCAGGCAGGGCTGGAGACCTTGACCCACTTGACGAGGTCGTCGAGCATCTTTCGCGTCGTGACCTCCATGACCTGGTACTCCTGCCAGTCCGATCCACTGCGCGAGACACCGACTACCGCATACCGCGCATCTCTCGTCAATGCGAAGGCACTCAAACGTATCGTCCCGTCTGCCGACCACTTGTTCGGATCGAGCAGGACCTCGGGCGATCCGTTCAGCCCTTTCTGAATGTAGAGCACGTTCTGATTCTGCAGACCATCATTCTTTGAGAAGATGTAGAACTCACCCTTCCGGGATGGAGAGCTGATCTTCGGATAGTTGTAGAGCTGTTCAAGCCGCTGCTTGATCTGGCTGCGGACGGGGATCTTCTCCAGATATCCGAAGGTGACCTTGTTCTGCGCCTCGACCCATTTGGCGGTCTCGGGTGAGTTGTCATCCTCGAGCCAGCGATAGGGATCGCTGACCCGGGTGCCATGATAGTTGTCGACCTGCTCAACCTTACGGGTCGACGGATAGGAGGGCGCCTGTCCAAGCCCGCTTGTTCCGAGCAGGGCCAGACTGGTGGCCAGTGCTAATTTGGATAGTCTCATCTCTTCCACTCCTGCCTGAGGCTCTTCTTCAAATGTTGCGTTTTCGTCCATTTCCGGATCAGAACTTCACTTCTGGTGCTTTGCGCGCACTCTCATCCGCCTTGAAGAAGGGTTTGTCCTGGAAACCGGTCAGCGAGGCAATGATCACCCCGGGAAACTTCTGCCGTGCGGTGTTGTAGACGGTCACCGACTCATTGTAGTCCTTACGCGCGACGGCCAGTCGGTTCTCAGTACCGGAGAGCTCATCCTGCAGTCGCAGAAAGGCCTGGTCAGACTTCAATTGCGGATAGGTATCGGTGAGGGCCAGAAAACGTCCACCTGTCCCCAGTATCCCGCCACCATTGAGAATACCGGCCTGCCGCGCCGCATTGGTCATCTGATTGCTTGCATCCATCTTCTGCTCGGGGGTCGCATTCGGTGAGAGAATACGCGAACGCGAATCTGCGATGCTCGTCAGAATGCCCGCTTCAATGTTTGCATAGCCCTTCACCGTGTTGACTATGTTTGGAATGAGATCGGCTCGCCGCTGGAGGTTATTCTCCACCTGCGCCCACTGCTGATCGACCAGGTTACGCTTCTCGACCAGACCATTGTAACTCCCAAATGCCCATCCACCGATTATGAGCACAAAGAGGAGCAATACTCCAAGAACTACCAGTAATGTCTTTCCCATACTATCCCCGACTCTCCTTAGATTATTTGTTCACTTTTTGACACGGTACCAGCCAATTCGATCGGCTGATCATCTACCCTCGGGTCACACTCTCCAGCTTGTCGACCGCTTCGATCAACTTTGACAGACAGTCGATGTACGATGCAAAGAGATCCTGAGTTTCAATCTCCATCAATTCCCGCGGCGTATTACGCAGTTCGAGCAGCCTGATCACCGGTCCGACATCGACCTTCATCCGCTCCCCGATCTGTCGCGCTGCCGCGAGGCGGTCGAGCGGCGGTGTCTCCCCGAGAAGGTCGAGCATCGAGCGCATGACCCGGACAAAACTGAGCACGCTCTCCGTCATCAATTGGAGAAGATTGGCGTTCGATTCGCTTGCCGGCAGGTAGAGTGACCGCAAACGGAGCAGCTTGCCGCGCAGTTCATACTCGATCTGCAGGCGCAGATTGGCGGGTGAGGCGTCAGCATCAGCAAGCGGGTCGACTCCATAGACTACCTCATAGGCTCGCTTCATCTGCCGAAATTCGATCGGAAAGACGTCGAGGGAGTTGCGAAACTCCTCGGCGGTGAAGAAGGCCGGCATCGGGTATCCCTGGCTGACCAGACCTCTGATTACCGGACGAATTCGGCGCAGATCTTCGGCATTGAGCCTTCTTGTCAGCACGAGCCACTGAAAATCCGACCTGACCGAATGCTCCGGTGCGGTGAGCGCTGAACCGTAGGCGACGACGGCGAGGAGATTCTCCCCTTCGGTCGCGACGAGCTGGTCGATCAGATCCTTAAATTTAGCTTTAATCATATGTTAGTGCTCTGTCGGCATAATTGCCTTTTTTGACACCCGTAAACACGGCAGATTCAACCGAACTTGTTCAGCAGGTCACCCCTGCCAGACGTGAAGTGGTCTACCAGCTGTCACTCGCTCCACCACCGCCGCTGCTGCCTCCCCCGAATCCACCCCAGTCTCCGCCGCTTCCACCACCACTGCTCCAGTCGCCGCGTCCACCACTTCCGCCGCCAAATGAGCCTCCCGTACCATTGAAGATGATCGGCGCAAGCCACCAGAGGTCGCTCCCCCCGCCTCCTCCGCGGCGGCCTCCACCGCCCGTGAAGCGCGAAATGATCGAGATGATGATCGCGACTGCGATGAAGAAGAGAAAGATGACCAGCGGACTGATCTTGAATCCGCTCTGCTGACGCTTCTTCCAGGCAAACTGCCGGTCCTCGATTCCTTCCAGCGAGACCTGCCATCGCTCAGCCAGGGTGTCGACGATCGAGCGTGACCCGACCCAGACCGCCTGAGAATAGTCGGCCTGCTTCAGGAATGGACGCATCCGCCGGACCAGTTCGCCGGCCAGACCGTCCGGCAGATCTCCCTCCAGACCGTACCCAACCTCGAGCCGGGTCTTTCGATCTTCGATGGCGATCAGGAGCAACGCCCCCTTATCCTTGTTTTGACCACTCTTTGCCCCGATTCCCCACGTCCGGTAGAGCTGATTGGCATACTCTTCAACCATCCGCCCTTCGAGCGATTTGATCGTGACCACGGCGATCTGGGTTCCGGTGCGCGTCTCGAAGTTGGTGAGCAGTGTCTCGAGCTTCGTCCGGGTCGACTCATCGACCACTCCTGCCAGGTCGTTGACGTGGCCAGCCGGGGGCGTCTGACCCATTCCGCCTTTTGTCAGAACCAGCAGGGTCACGAAGATCACCAGCACCGCGGCAGCTAATTGTCGAGTTGATCCGGTTATCGTCTCCATTTAATGGAGTGTATATGAAGTATTGGGGGGGCTGTCAATCACCTCTTCCTCTGCTCTGCAGATCTTTATTTATTACCCTTGGAGATTCATCCCGGAAGTTCTGCTGCCAGGCAGGAGCGGAAGCAGCGCCATCTCCCGACCGTGACCGTGCGTCTTCAGACACGCAAGCCATTCTTGTCCTGCTTCACCCTCATTTTGAGAACCTCGTTTTGGGTCAGTGCCACCTCACGGTTGATGAAGTTGATCAGGACTCGACCTCCTCACGGTGACCCGTTGGAGCCGCAACCGGCATCTCACCCGGGCAACAGTCAAACTCCACTCTTCAGGGGGGCAATTGGAGAGTCTTATTTCGTTGACAGTCTGGTGTGTAAAAGTTACAATCCGCGGGTAATTGGCGTTTCGTAATGCATCACTGGATGTTCTGCTCTTCGTAAATCAGAGTTCTCTTTTCGGCACGGGGTGATCACGACAGGTCACCATTCAGGCAGTCTCCCAGGGGACATAAACCCTGCCCTTACTGTTGAATGGCTGGCCCGGATTTGACCATCCTCCATCTGGCCGGAGATCGCGCATAGTGTGTTATGAACCCCAGTGAATTGCGTTCGCCCACACATCAGCTCGTCTTGAAAATTGACCGATATCAATCATTAATGATGGCCGACTTTCTCCGGTTCAACCGTCACCCTCTGGAGAACGATCTAATTTGCGGGAGATGGCCCGTAAGGTTCGAATGACAGTTTCAGGCATAGTTATAAAAATATTGAGGCTTGAACAATATCGAGGCTTGAACAATATGGTTAGGACATCTGAACAGAACGCAAAAGAGGATACCCCGAATGAGAACTGCAGGGAGATGAGGGGCCCGGTTCGCCGAGAGTCAGATTTGCTGACAATCGGTCTCTCCGCCCTTGCGCTGAGTCTCTTCATCGGCAACCCGGTGAACGCCCAGGATCTCCCAGGAGTTCAGGGGCAGGGAGAGCCCCAGGGCACCGCAATCCGTACCGTCAACCAGGCCGTACAGCGTGTCATCGAGACCTCGACCCTCCACTTTCAGTCCGGTGAAGAGAGTTTCAAGAATGGAAACTTTGATCGGGCGCGTCGCGAGTACGATCGGGCGATCGATGTGATTCTCGAAGCTGGTCTCGATATCCGCACCGATGCTCATCTTCGCCAGCACTTTGAGACGATCGTTGAAAATATCTTCCAGCGACAGATGACCCTCCTTGCCGTTGCTCCATCGGCCACCGATGCGGAGAGTGACATTGGACGTGGTTTTGGAACGCAGTCCTTCTCCCCCTCGCCACTCGATGATCTGGCAAAGATCGATCTGACGACAGATGAGACCAAGGGCGCCACCGACGAGCAGGCACGTCAGTCGGTCGTTGCCGCCCACCTCGATTTCGGTTTCAGACCAAACGCGCTGATCCAGAGCTACATCAATTATTATCAGGGACGCGGTCGGGTGACGATGGAGCAGGGGCTCCGTCGCTCTGGTCGTTTCATGGAGATGAGTCGAAAGATCTTCCGTGAGGAGGGCGTCCCACAGGATCTGGTCTGGCTCTGTCAGGTCGAGAGCGCCTGGTCACCAAATGCGCGTTCCTGGGCCGCCGCGGTCGGGCTCTGGCAGTTCATTGCGGCAACTGGTTCACGGTTTGGCCTGCAGATCGATTCGTGGGTTGATGAGCGTTCGAGTTTCGAGAAGGCGACCCGTGCCTCCGCCCGCTATCTGAAGTTCCTCGCCGATCGATATGATGGTAACTGGGAACTGGCGATGGCCGCCTACAATACGGGTGAAGGTCGGATCGATGCGGCAATTGCCAAATCCGGCTATGCCGATTTCTGGGAGATCTATGAGCGAGGACTCATCCCACGTGAAACCCGCAATTACGTCCCCAACATTCTTGCCACCATCATTGTAGCCAAGAATCCGGAGAGATTCGGTTTTGCGGTCGATCCGGAGCCATCACTGAAGTACGATTTTGTGAAGGTCAACAATCTCGTCGATCTGAAACTGGTTGCCGATGCCACGGATTCCTCGTCTGAGCTGATCGAGGCACTCAACCCTGAGTTGCGACGGGGTGTGACCCCGCCAGGCAGCGAGTATCTGCTGCGGGTGCCATCGGGGAAGGGGCGTGAGCTGCATCGCGCGCTCTCACGGATTCCGGTCGAGAAGCGTGCCACCTGGCGTATGCTGACGGCAAATGCCGGGGAGAGCCTCGAATCGATTGCCCGCCGGATCGGGCTCTCGACGGAGATGCTTGAGGAGGCGAATGGTGGTGAGATTCCGGCCGACCGGAAGGTCATTCTCCCGCTGAGTGGCCGAGTGCGAAATGTGGTTCTGACGAATGCCCGGAACGATGATGAGGACGAGGCCGGAGCGGGGCGACGCGTCTCATCGAGAGGCAATACCGGAACCAGAGACAAGTCTGGAAAGGTTATCACCTATCGCGTCAAACGTGGTGAGACACTCGGCGATATTGCCGGAAGGTATAACACCTCGGTTGGGGCATTGACCTCTCTCAACGGTATTGGCAGAGGCAGCAAGTTGCGTATCGGTCAGGCACTCAGAGTGCCGGTTCGCTGAGAAAAGCGATTCTCCTTTCAACTGATTCACGGAGTCGGCAGAGTTTTATCCTCCTTTTCTTTGCCGATTCCGTGTTTTTTTGCCAAATGTCAGCAGAGTCCAGTGTGGATGGCCGATAGACGTGGCCACGGTTCTGTTATAAGATCCCATCGTTGTCGAATAAACGGGAGAGTGATACTCAGCATCTGATCACCTTGCCCGCCACCCCCTCTCTCCAACAAATAATTGTGCTGGTAATCTGGAGCAGATCACTTGCTCCGGGAGGTGGTGTGCCTTGTTATACAAAACATTGAGTGCAGCGGTCTTTGGTATCGATGCGGAGTTGGTCGAGGTTGAGGTCGATCTGGCGCCACGGCCGAGTGATGTCATGACCGATCCGAGTGTAGTCGTCGTTGGTCTGCCCGATATGGCGGTGCGGGAGAGTCGGGAGAGGATTCGGGCGGCGATCATCAATTGTGGATTCACGTTTCCATTTATGAAGACGACGATCAATCTGGCGCCGGCCGATATACGAAAGGAGGGGTCGGCCTTCGATCTGCCGATTGCGGTGGGGATCCTTGGAGCGAATGGGGAGTTGGAGCCGGAGGTGCTGCAGGAGAGTCTGCTGATCGGGGAGCTGGCGCTCGATGGCCGGATACGGCCGGTGCGTGGAGCTTTGCCAATTGCCGTCGCCGCGCGACGGAAAGGATTGAAGCGGATTCTTCTGCCGGTCGAGAATGCGCCGGAGGCAGCGGTAGTGGCCGGGCTCGACGTCTACCCGGTGCGGGAGTTGCGTGAGGTGGTCGAGCTGCTCAAGGCGCCAGGAGAGATACCGGCACTGCGGATCGATCTCGACCAGCTCTTTGGTACCGCCGATCATTATCCGATCGACTTCCGCGAGGTGCGTGGGCAGCTGCACGCAAAGCGGGCGATCGAGATCGCCACGGCTGGTGGTCATAACATTCTGATGATCGGGCCGCCGGGGTCGGGCAAGACAATGCTTGCCAAGCGGATCACCACGATTCTGCCGCCGATCACCTTTGAGGAGGCTCTGGAGGCGACGAAGATCCACAGTGTTGCCGGCTACACCGATGCGCGAGGATTGCTGACGACAAGACCATTCCGTTCCCCACACCATACGATCAGTGATGCCGGCCTGATCGGAGGCGGAACCATACCACGCCCTGGCGAGGTGAGTCTGGCCCACAATGGGGTTCTCTTTCTCGATGAGCTCCCGGAATTTGAGCGGAATGTTCTGGAGGTCCTTCGTCAGCCCCTCGAGGATCAGAAGGTCACGATCAGTCGTGCCGCGATGTCACTCACCTTTCCGGCAGGTTTCATGCTGGTTGCGGCGATGAACCCCTGTCCTTGCGGATACTACAATGCGACGACGCGTGAGTGCAGTTGTACCCTGCCGATGATCAAGCGTTACATTACAAGGATCTCCGGGCCTTTGCTCGACCGAATCGATATCCACATCGATGTGCCGGCGGTCAAGGTGCGGGAATTGGCCGAGGCCGAGGCAACAGAAGGCTCACCGGAGATCCGTGCGCGGGTCGATCGTGCACGGCGCATCCAGCTCGAGCGGTTTCGTGCTGACCAGGTCTTCTGTAATGCCCGCATGACCCCGCGTCTCATCAGGAGACACTGCGAGCTGGGCAGCGGGCCGCAGAATCTGCTCGAGAGAGCGATAAACAGATACGGCCTCTCGGCGCGGGCCTACGACCGTATTCTCAAGGTCAGCCGGACAATTGCCGATCTGGAGGGAGTAGCGGAGATTGGTGAAGCCCACCTCTCCGAGGCGGTCCAGTACCGGACCCTCGATCGCAGTTTCTGGCAGGGATGAAGGGGGACCGGGAGGGGAGCCTCCCGGTCGAATCGCACAGCTACTTGAGCCACTTCTCGAACCAATCGAAGACGGTCGAGTGCCAGAGCTCGCTGTTCTGCGGCTTGAGGATCCAGTGGCCCTCATCGGGAAAGTAGAGGAGTCTGGATGGAACCCCCTTGCGCTGCAGGGTCGTGAAGAGTTGCAGGCCTTCGCCGATCGGCACCCGGTAATCCAGTTCACCGTGGATGACAAGGGTCGGAGTCTTGAAGTTCCTAGCCGAGAGGTGCGGTGACCATCTGGTGTAGAGCTCGGGATTCTCCCAGGGATTGCCCTTGAACTCGAACTCGGTGAACCAGAGCTCCTCGGTCGCGCCGTACATACTGGTCAGGTTATAGACCCCGGCGTGGGACATGAGGGCTTTGAAGCGGTCGGTATGGCCAAGGATCCAGTTGACCATATAGCCACCATAGGAGCCTCCAGCGGCGCCGAGCCGGGTTGGATCGACAAAGCCCTGGGCGATCAGGTGGTCGACCCCCTTCATCAGATCCTCATAGACGGCACCTCCCCAGTCGCCGCTGATCTGCTCGGTGAAGGCCTGGCCATAACCGGTCGACCCATGAGGGTTGATGGCGGCAATGACGAAACCACGCGCCGCCCAGAGCTGGGGATTCCAGCGATAGCTCCACGAGTCGAGCCAGGCTCCCTGCGGACCTCCGTGGATGAGAAGGATCAGCGGATATTTGCGTGTCCGATCGAAGCGCGGAGGTTTGACGAGGAAACCGTGAATCCGGGCCTTCAGGGCTCCTTCGTACTCAAACTCTTCGACTGTGCCGAGCTCGAGCTGGTTGAGGAGAGCTTCGTTGGTGCGAGTCAACTGGCGCAGGCTGGCCCCGTTGCTCTCACTGACGAAGATCTCGGTCGGCAGCGAGAGGCTGCCGCGGGTCAGGGCAAGTGTCCGTCCATCTGCAGAGAGAGAGATACCGGTATTGGTCGAATTGGCGTGGATGAGCTGGAACTTTCCACCATCGATGGGAGCGGCCCAGACTGGCTCCCGTCCCCGATCCTCGGCGATGAGCAGGATGCGCTGGCTGTCGGGAGTCCAGAGCAGATCGCCGACATTGCGGTCAAAGCCGGCGGACAGCTCGCGGACAGCTCCCGTCTGGCGATGGTAGAGCATGAGCCGGAAGCGGTCGGCCTCATAGCCGTTTCGCGCCTGTGAGCGGTATGCAATCCATTTTCCATCCGGGGAGTAGCGTGGGGCGGAATCGGATCCAGCATTGGCCGCCGTGATCCTCTTCGCTTCACCTCCACTGCTGGAGACGGTAAAGATGTCGTTGTTGGTGCTGAGCGCCTCTTGCGTCTCGATATTTCGGACAAAGGCGATCTCCCGGCCATCCGGGGAGAAGTGGTAGGCGGTCGGATCACCCAGAGAGAATGGCGGAACATCATAATCTCCAGGAGTCAGATCTCGGGCCATTCCACCAGCGGCCGGAATGATGAAGAGGTGTGAACGGCGGCCGCGCTTGAAGCTGTCCCAGTGGCGATAGAGAAGCCGATCGGCGACGACCGCGCTGACCTTGCTTTTTGACTCGGCCTCGGCACGGGCGGCAACACAGGCGAGGTCACGACAGTCAGGGTAGATCTCGGTGCTGAAGGCAAACTGATTCCCGTCGGGAGACCAGATAAAGTCGGCCACACCGAGTGGAACGTCGGTCACCCGACGGGCATTGCGTCCATCGATATCGGCGACGAAGATCTGCGGCGCCCCCTCCCGTGAGGAGAGAAAGGCGATCTTTCGTCCATCCGCTGACCACCGCGGACTGTCATCATTACGGGCGGAGGTGATCAGTTCGGTTGGAGCTCCTCCGGCGGTCGGGACGGTCCAGATCGAACGTTTGCCGCGATTGGCGGCCTTGTCGACGACGGTCACCACATAGGCGACCGTTCGCCCATCTGGGGAGATCTGTGCATCGGCGAGCCTTTTCAGGGAGATCTGATCATTGAAGCTGATCGGACGTCGATCCTGGGCCAGGAGATCACTGGTGGTGAGGAGCAGTGTCAGCAGTAGAATCGATAAGAAGAGACTTCTATAACGTTGGTTCATCTTTACCTCGCATTCATTGGCACAAGTCATCAGGAAGAGAGATTGTAACACCGGTCTCATCCATTCACTCTAAATTTGTCATCGGCCAATCAGGTCAATCGCCGCAGGGGCAGGGCAATGCATTATCCCTTATGATCTGGGGGCTTCCGGGTTTTGTGCGGGTGCGCCCACATCTACGCAACGAATCGACCACCCGGCCACATTCACCGTAGGGGCAGGCCTTGTGCCTGCCCTTGGGTTCTGTCTCTTCATAATGCGAATGCCCTGCCATCCGGAGTTTCTGGATTGTTTCTAGGCCCATTCAATCTCCTTGACGCGGGTGAGTATCGAACCACGCAAAGATTCCCTTGAGCGCGGGGCCGAAGACGTTGAAATGGTCACCCTGAGGGATCTCGTCGAAACGAATCTCGATCCCGAGCTTCCGGCCGGCCGAGACCATTCGCCTCGACTCCTCGATCGAAATGGTCCGATCCTTCACTCCGTGGGTGACCAGCCAGGGGGTGAGGAGCAGATTCTTCAGCCTGGCCGTGATGAGAATGCTGCCCAGACCGGAGACCGGTGCAATGGCCGCGAAGAGGCCGGGATTGTTCGCCGCTACCGACCAGGCACCATAACCGCCCATGGAGTGGCCGAGCAGGTAGATACGATCTGGATCGATGTTGAAATCCCGCTCCATCTGGCGGACTACATCGAGCACATCCTTTCCGGCATTTCCCAGATAGAGGCTCGTTGGCCCGCGCCCTTTTGGACAGGCAATCAGATAGCCGGCGGCCTCGGCGACCCGCTTCAGTTCACCGTTCTGCCTGCCATCAAAGAGGCTGTTCTCATCACCTCCCCAGCCGTGGAGGGCGATCGCCAGCGGCCATCTTCTGTCAGGGCGGTATGAGGTGGGCACATAGACGCGGTAGGGCTGCAACAATCCATCGACTGCCGAGCGGTAGGCAAGGTGGAGGTCCCCGCGAAGAGTGGAGAGAGGAGTCTGCCCGGCCGCCACCAGATCGAGCATCCGGGATGCCCGATCGAGGGCTGCGGCGGGACTGTTTCGTTCGACGGGAATTGATCCACTGTTGAGGAGCGCCAACTGTTCGATCGAGTATTCGATCGCGGCGAGGCTGCTCTCCAATTCCGGTCTTTCAGTGAGGAGCTGCTTGCGTCGCATCTCGGCGAGGCGGCCGGCAAGCCGCTCCTTTTGACGGTAGATCCCGCGCGATAGCTCAATCGTCATTGGCTTGAAGATCGATTCCTCCTCGCGCCGCGCGGCACGGTATGAGAGAGCCAGCACATACTCTCCATCTCGCAGCTCGGGGAGAGTGATCGTGACTCGCCGTCCATTGGTCAGCCAGGCCGGATCGTCATCGAGCCTCGCCAGTTCACGGATATTCCGGTATCGTCCATTGACCCTCACGCCGATCGCGATCGCCCCTTTCAACCGGCGATCGATCGTCGAGGTCGGGACGAACATCAGACTCAAGGTCAATTCTGCCGCCTGCCCCGGTTCGAGGACGACCCGGTCGGCTGTCAATTTCAGAGATGCCCCGAGTTCACGAAGTGGCGTCCACTCCTCCCCCTTGAGCAGAGTCAGGGCATGGGCGAGATGGCGGTGGGCCTCCCCGTATTGCCCCTCACTGGTTGCATTACGCGCTTCCACTTCGAGCGCATCCAACTGGCGGGCAAGCTCCACCGTCGGGCTGGCACCATTGCGCACCGTTCGATATTCAATGTTGAGCTGGAGAACCGAAGAGGCATCCTGGGCGAATGGCCCCGCCCAGGGTACCAGAATGATAAGGAGATTGAGCAGCAGAAGCCTGAGGCACCGGTGTGGCATCATCTTGCTATTCAGGGAACCGTGAAGTTGGCACTCGAGCATTCGAACCGTGACAAAACCGTGGCCGCTGGTCGTCTTTCCAGGTCGAGCCTCTTCCGGATTTACCTGCCGGTCGAGCCAAAACCTCCCGCGCCACGTTCCGTCTCTGCAAGCTCTTCGGCCCACAGGTACTCACACGAGCCAGCCTGCTCGATGATCAACTGGGCGATCCGCTCCCCGGCCTTCAGTTCGACGGACTGCTCACCTAGATTGATCAACAGCACGTTGATCTCGCCACGGTAGTCGGAATCGATCACCCCGGCCAGAGTGTCGATGCCGTGCCTGACGGCAAGACCCGAGCGTGGAGCAATCCGCCCATACCAGCCGGGCGGGATCTCCACCGAGATGCCCGTCGGGACGAGTCGCCGCTCCCCCGGGGCCAGCACGACCCCCTCGACACTGTGAAGGTCGGCGCCTGCCGCAGCCATTGAACCACGCCGCGGCAGCATCGCCCCTTCACGAACTGCCATAACCTTGATCTGCATATTGATGGTCATTTATGGCAGCGTCTTGATCCTGATGTTACGGAATTCGACCAGCGAGCCATGTCCCAGAAAGCCGACATAGCCCGACTTGTTCCTGATTCCCGGATGCTTCTCGATCACCTCTTTCTCCTTGACCAGCCCGAGATCAAAATCGAGAATGACGACCCCATTCAGCGTCACCCGGATATGGTTTCCATCCGCCATGATCTCTTCCGAATTCCATTCCCCGGCCGGTTTCAGGAACCCGGTTCGCGCCGGTGCGACAAGATAGATCGATCCGTGATGCTGCTCGGACTTGATCTTGCCCTTGTACTTCTCGTGGCCATCGTCAAGGATCTGTACCTCCATTCCGACATAGGCAGCATCACCATTGAGCGGAGTCCGGATCCCGACGCCATTGTTTCCACCCGGTTCCGTCTTGAACTCAAAGCGGAAGACGAAGTTTGAATACTCTTTCGCGGTGAGCAGGTTGCCACCACCCTCGAGCGGGCAGACGAGAACTCCGTCCTTGACCACATAGCCCGGGCCACGCCCGCGGACGAGCTGCCAACCGTTGAGGGTCTGGCCATCGAAGAGCTGGACAAAGCCAGTCTCAGAGCCGCTGCTCTGCCCAAAGGCTGCGAGCGGCGAGAGGCAGATTGCGAGTACTGTTCCCAGAAGCGTCTTGTTCATGTCATTGTTCCTTGATTCTCTATTTTATAAGGGGGAAGATCGTCTCTTCTCTTCATCGGCTCACATCATCGCAGAGGCTCCCCTGATCGTCAAGAATCCGGCTGTAGCCAGATCAGGCTCCGGGGCCTTGTCCTCTCCACTTATGGCCGATTCGATCAGGTCGTTATCTCCGTTCTTCTTGTTGCCGTCCTTCTTTTGCGGCATTATGGCCAGCAGATATCGAGTTCTGAAAGGGGAGCATATGAAAAGATTCTGTGTCCTGGTCGCCTTCGTCCTTCTCGGTGGAGTATCGTACGCCCTGCAGTCACCAACCGCTGGGCCGCCACCCCTGGGGATCGAGAAGGTGAAGGAGAACCTCTATATGATCACCGGAGCCGGTGGCAATACGGCCGTCTTCCTGACCAGCCGTGGTGTCGTGGTTGTCGATACCAAAGTACCCAACAACGGCCTGGCCATCCTTGAGAAGATCCGTTCGGTGACCAGTCAGCCAGTGACCATGGTCATCAACACACATACCCATTTCGATCACGTCGGCAGCAACGAGGCCTTCACCGGCAAGGTCGAATTTGTCTCACATCGGCTGACAAAGTCCAATATGGAGAGGATGCCAGCCTTCCAGAGTGAACAGGGACGCCAGTTCCTTCCAGTGCGGACTTTTGATGACAAACTCTCGCTTCTCAGCGGGGCGGAACGAATCGATCTCTACTATTTCGGAAGAGGTCACACCAATGGCGATACGCTGGTCGTCTTCCCGGCCCTCAGGACGATGCATACGGGCGACCTCTTTCCGGCCAGGCAGACGCCGATCATGGATGGCAATAATGGCGGCAGCGGGGTTGAGTATCCATTGACCTTGGAGAAGGTGATTGCCGGTATCAAGGGTGTCGAGACGATCATTCCCGGTCACAGTCCCGTCACCGATTGGAGAGCCCTCGTCGAATTCAGCGGCTTTATCCGCGAGCTGGTCGATTATGGACGCCAGGCGAAGAAGGCTGGCAAGACGGTCGACCAGGCGGTGGCCGATTTCAAGCTGCCGGAGAGATATGCGGGCTATGGGCTGGGGCGTCTCAAGGCCGACCTGAACATGGTCTATACTGAAACCGAGTAGGTACGGTCTCCTTCGTGATCAGAGCACGGCTCATTACTCTTTCGTTTCTTCTCGCCCTCTTCCTGAGTGGCCGGGTCACCGGCCACTCCGTCCCCTACAGTTTTCTCGATCTGCAGATCGGCCAGCGCAACGGTGAGGGAAGAGTCGAGGCGAGGCTCGTCGTCCATTCGGTCGATCTTGCCGGAAGCCTCGGTCTTGCCGAAGCGGAGCTGCTCGAGGCGACGCGTCTCGAAGTCCAGCGTCGGTCGATCACTCGATTGGTCGAGTCACGCCTCACCATCCGCTTCGATCGGAGACCCTGTCTACCGCAGCGGCTGCGCCTGGAACCGTTGGCTGACCGACAGGAGGTCGTTCTCTATTTCGAATATGATGTCGGTGGGCCTGTGGGACTGGTCGAGGTGGGCGGACCGTTCTTCTCCGCCGATCCGCAGCATCAGACCTTTGTCAATCTCTTTCTCGGCGAGACTCTGTTGAGGCAGGAGGTGCTTACCAATTCACAGCCTGGATTCGCGTACTTTACCAGCACCCGTCAGGGAGTTCGTGAGGTGCTCCGGAAGTTCATTCCTGCCGGCATTCACCATATCTTCATCGGGCCTGACCACATCCTCTTCGTGATCGGCCTGCTCCTCCTCGGCGGAAGCCTTCGCCGCCTGCTGCTGATCGTCAGTGCCTTTACGCTCGCCCACAGTGTTACCCTGACTCTGGCGGCTCTCGATCTGCTCAATATACCGGCAGCCATCGTTGAACCGGCCATCGCGCTCAGTATCGTCTATGTCGGGGTCGACAACCTGCTTGTCAGCAGGGATGGACGGGATCTGCGGGCCTGGATCGCCTTCTTCTTTGGCTTCATCCACGGGTTTGGTTTTGCCGGAGTTTTACGCGAGTTTGGGCTTCCTTCGCAGGCTCTTGGCTGGTCGCTTCTCTCATTCAATCTGGGCGTTGAGATCGGACAGGCCGTGATTGTCATCATTACCACCCTGATCATCAGAGCGATCTGTCGGCACCGTCCAGGTCTTCAACGCCCGATTCTCATCGCCGGTTCGATCCTCCTCATCATTGCCGGTGCCTTCTGGTTCATTACCCGCACCTTCAACATCTGAAGCTGACCGTTGCCGACAATCCATTACGCTACCAGGTGATTCGCGCCTCGTAACGATCCGCTCCGCCTGCCCGATCATTGATCTGCAGGTGCAGCGTGAAATTATTGAAGCGGGAGGGCTGATCGATGATCATAATCTCGCTCCGTCCATCCCGCTTGTCGATCTGGCATTCAAGCTCACGGCGCGGCAGAACGACACTGGCCACAACATCCATATAGCTTGGCGTCTGGCCGTTGATCACATCATAACGGACCTGGTCTCCACGAATGAAGATGTCGATCATTCCGTCGACCTGGGCCTTCACTTCAATGATGTTTCCGCCACGTCCGCCCCGCCGCATCGTTACACTGGGTAGCGACTCGAAGTTGGCACCACGGCCACCCGGACGCGGTCGTCCCCATCCATCTCCGGGACGCCCGCCACCCGATCCGTTACCTCCATTGCCACCATTCCCGCCACCCCAGCCACCGCCATCGGTGTAATTGTAGGTGGCAGACTCCGCGTAATCGCCGCGCGTGTTGTAGATGCACTCGAAGCTGACGGTGCGCCAGGGGCTGCTGTCGATCGAGACCTCGGCCTCGCCAATGATCCGGAGCTGATTCCCGCCGCCAAAGCGCTCACGGGCGCTGCGCAGGTTAGACTGAATCGCCGCTCCCCGGTTGTCGCGCGAGAGTCGCTGGTTGAGCGCCTGCCGGCAGCCCGACCTGATCTCGCTGGTGATTCCCTGGGCGAGTGCGAACCCACTGGTGGTGAGAAGAAGCAGGGTAAGTGTGAAGATTCTCCTGATCATGCATACCTCCATTTCCGGTCGTCTTACTTTCCATCGGGGGTTATCCCCCCATGACTCGAATATAGCGATAAAACAGATCAGGCGAAAGGGGGGGCGACTGACAAAAGAATCGATCTCTTAGCAAAACAGGGTGAGGGCTCTCTTCAACTGAAGAAGTTTGGTTGAACTTCCGGGAGGTTACTTCTGCGGCGCACGGTAGATATAGTTGACCAGACCGAACCGGACCTCACAGCCATCGACCAGGCGGGCCGTTGTGACCCGTTTCCCCTCGACAAACGTGCCGTTGCTGCTCTCCAGATCGGCGAGAAGATACTCATTACCTTCATTGACAATTCTGGCATGGTGTTTGGAGACGGAGGGGTTGTCGATGACAAACTCGTTGTTGAGCATTCGACCGACACCTATCTCATTCTGGTCGAGAATGTAGGCGATCTTCTCCTTGCCATCTGCCGAGACCGAGGAGAGATGGGGGCGCGTATCGAGCGTCACCCGCGCCGGAATCTTCATGTTTGCCCCACAACGGGCACAGAACTTCGCGCCTGGACGCTGCCAGGTCGAGCAGATCGGGCAGATCTGCTCTTCATCGCGTTTCGGAATGAATGATCCGCACGACGGACAGGGATGGCCTGTGCTGCCACGTGTGCCACACATCTGGCAGAAACGGCTTGTCGGGATGATTATTGTCCCTTCACGGTGTGGTGATGTCTCCTGGTACAGGTTGATCCGTGATCGAACCCGGATGAAGAGCACGACCATGGCGACAAGGAGGATGATAAAGAAGGCGACACTCAGACGCGACGCGGCAACCAGCAGAATATCGAAGAGCGAGTGGACTACCGAAGCGGCCAGTAGTCCGCGGGCCAGTATCGGCAGACGGGCCCGGACCATATTTGGGGTCGCCTTGGCATTGCTCAGGCTCAGTCCCCAGAGCGCAGAGAAGAGGGCGTGACCTGGATTGGAGAGCGGGCCCCGCATGAGGATCAGCGTTGGGTCATTCTGCCAGAGATAGATCACATTCTCGGCTGCAGCAAAACCGAGGGCGGCCGTTGCACTGTAGATTACCCCATCGAGCGGTTCGTCAAATTCCTGCTTTCGCCACGCATAGCCAAAGACGACCAGGAATTTGACGGTCTCCTCGACCGGCCCGACCACCAGCAGCAGCACCAGGATGTGGGCCAGTTCTCCCTGTCCAAAGAGGGCTCCGACTACCGACTGCCCGATCAGATTTAGTCCAAGAGCTGGTCCGGTTGCCAAGGCACCCAGCAGAAAGGTCAGGCCAAGAAGAGTTCGTGAGTGGCTCTTGTACTTGCTCCGACTCGCAAAGTAGGCGAACCAGAGCAGGCAGGGCAGTACCGAGATCAGCGGAATCAGTATGAAATTCATGCGTTATCTCGTCTCACCCTTCTCTTTTTACTCCTGCCTTTTGACAATGACCATGGTCAGGTCATCGACCGACTTGGCCTTTCCGACAAATTTGGCCAGTGCCTCGTCGATCCGGTCACGAATGCCAGCCGCCGAACGGTGCCGATTGGCGTGGACAACCTCAATCATCCGTGATTCGGCAAACTCCTCACCCTCCTCGTTCTGACTCTCTGTCGCCCCATCCGAGAAGACGACCAGAACGTCACCGGGCATCAAATCGACCCAGCCCTCGCCATACTTGGCAGCCGGGGTGATTCCAACAGGAAAACCTCCCAGATCGAGCCGCATCACCTCACCCGAAGAACGGACGAGAATTGGTGCATTATGGCCGGCATTGATATAGGTGAGCTGATTGGTGCGCAGGTCAAGCTCACTGTAAAAGAGTGTCACATAGCGGTTGGCCGGGCTGTTGTCACAGATATACTGGTTGATCTCCGTAACCACCTCGCTGGCCGAAAGTCGAGTCCTGGTATGAGCACGGACAGCCGCGTGGAGCGATGACATCAACAGCGCCGCTCCGGTTCCCTTGCCGGAGACGTCGCCGAGGGCGATCACCCAGCGATCGTCACTCCGGGCGATGAAGTCATAGTAGTCGCCACCCACTTCGTAACAGGGGAAACTGTAACCATCAAGATCATAGCCATCGATGGTCGGTGGACGATCCGGATGGAGGGTGAGCTGGATCTCACTTGCCACCTGCAGTTCATTGGCCAGCCTTCGCTGCTCTTCCCGCAGTTCAAGCAGTGACATGTTCTCGATCCGGATTGCCGCCACCCCGGCGATGAGAGTCAGAAGTTGAATCTCGCGCTCGGTGAACCGGTGGTCAGGAAGCTGGGTATCGACGTAGATCATGCCGCTCACCCGCTTTTCGACCGCGAGGGGCACCGCCATGATCGAGCGTGAACCACCAAAGACGATCGACTGTTTTTCCTGGAAGCGTGGATCCTGCTGGGCATCGCTGGTGAGGACGGAGACGCCATTTCGCAGCACCTGCTCGCTGATCGTGTGGCTGATCTCGATCTCTTCAATCAGCTCATTCGACATCAGTTGTCGATGCTTGAAGGCCTTGCAGACCAGTTCCGGCTCCTTCACGCTCTTATCGGCTGGTGACTCGAAGAGCATGACGTACCCGCGATCTGCCCGCACCACCTCGAAGACACAGTCGAGTACCTGCCGCAGCGTCTCCTCGAGTGAGAGGGGCGAGAGGAGCGTCAGGCTGACACGCGTGATCATCGAGAGGGTATCATCAGCCCGGCGTGCTCCTTCGGCCGGAGGCGGACTGACTCCACCAAGGCTCCCAGACTCGCGCTCGAGCGTCGAGATGATCTCGGCCGCCGAACTCTTCGCCGCTGGTCCGATCGTCATCTCTGCCCAGCTATGTCGCCCCTGGTACGGCTCATCGGTGAAGAGCAGATTGGTCTTGCGTCGTGCCGGTGCCGTATCGAGCTGCTCCGTATACTCGATCTCGGTCTCACCAATCCGGATCAGATCACGGTCGTGGAGCATGACCGGCGCAGCCATCCGAGTTCCATTGATCAAGGTGCCATTGGCGCTTCCAAGATCGGAGATCCAGAATCCGTCACCACGGCGACGCACGTCGGCGTGAAGCCGTGAGGCAAATGGATCCTCCACACAGAGATCGTTGCGCGCCGATCTCCCGATCGTCGTTCGCAATCTCGACAGTTCAACCACCGAGTCTCCATGTTGTGGAGTCGCCCTGACTATTAAACGTGGCATAGGGTTTGAGCCAGATCGTGCCGCCGCACCTGGCCGTCTTTACTCATTCGGGTCAAGATCATTCTGACTACAGAATCGTCTCATTCCTGACTGTCGACCCGCGGGGGGCGGTTCAAGGAAGGACGATCTAAACTTTGCTGGATGACCATTTCGCCTCAGGGGCTGGTTCGTCGCTGCTGATCAGCCACCTGCTTCTGGGTTCTTTTCGCGCCGGATTGCGCGACCTCGACGTATCGACCGCGGTCGACACGCTTATAGTATTCGTAAGCCTCGGGATACATTTCCAGACCGTGATAGGCCGACGCGAGAAAATAGTAGATATCCTTGTCGTCCGGAGTCAACCGCAGAACGATCAGAAACTCCTTGATTGCTGCTCGATATTCACGAATATTGAGATATCGCATCCCCAGCTCACGTCGGGAGGCGACGAGGGCTGCCGGATCGGGCTTCTCTTCCACCTTCCCCCCATTGAGGAGATCCGGTGGCATGATCTCGGAGATCGGTATCTGCGGAGGTTGAAGAGAGACCTCTCCCTGGGCAAGCCGGGGTGATGGAAGCTTTGGAAGCGACTTTGCCTGACGATTCCGAGAGGGGCGCACCGGGATCTTCGCCCCGATTCTCTGTGCTTCGTAATTCTCGATCTCCTCGAGAGCCTGAGCCGACTGCAGACTGTTCTGGTCGAGCGCGATGATCATCTTGTACTCGCGAAGGGCACTCGTCCAATCCTTCCGTTGCTGATGGATTCGGGCAATCTCCAGCCGCACATCGAGATTCTCCGGGGCGATTCGCACCAGGTCATTGTATGTCTGCAGTGCGTCGTCAAGGCGACCGAGCTGGGCATAGGTTCGCGAGAGCCCGACGAGGACCTTCGGGTTGTTGGGGGTCAGCCGTCGGGCCTGGGTATAGCTGACCAGGGCATCCTGGAAGTTGGCAAGCCCGGCGGCCTTGTCACCCTCGGCAATGGCCTCATCGCTCAGCTCGCTCACGCTGCGCAGCTCCCGTCCGTCATTCCCGATCACCCGATTGCCTGTCAGTCGCTCACGGTAGATCAGGTAGCCAATCGTAGAGAGAAGAAGGACGACCACGGTCATCCCGAGTCGCAACCAGATCCCGAATGATGATCCGCTCTCCAGACCCGAGGCGTCAGCCAGCACCTGGGCCGGTCCCTGGCTGGTATGTGACGGATACTCATCGTCATCGCTCAGCTCGGCTTCCAGTATCTGAACATTCTCCTCATACCGACGGGGCGGATCCAGCCTGACGGCCTGACTGATCTGCTTCGCATTCACCCTCTCCCCCCACCCGGATGGTGGCCCGGTCAAGGGTGTCAATCCCGTTCGCTCCACCTCGGCTGGTGGCGGATCGGTCAGTTGGCCTTCAACTGCCTGGCCGATGATATCGTTCATCTGATCCTTGTTGTTCATGGCCTCTTCCAGAATTAATGGGCCTGAAGTCCGCAGACGCTTCAGCGTCTGTACCGCCTGCTTCTCCTCGACGACCAGCTTCTGCTCGATCTCCTGCTCAGGGTCCAGCGGGGGGGCAGAGTGCGTGGACGGTCCTGATTGTCCTGACAGACTGCCTGATCCGGCCGAGAGGCTGCCTGATTCTGACCGACCTCTTCTTCGTCCGGCCGGTGGGTTGGCAGCGAGCGGTCCGGACTGAGCGGCCATCTCCCCTCCACACGACCGGCAGAACCGCGCACTGACATCGCAGGCTGATCCACACCATCCACAGTAGATCCTTGTCATAATTACCTGCCCGATTACCTGTTCAGACCAAGACTATTTGCTTTCGACCATTGTCCCGGCAAGACGGTCATGCCATCCCTGCCGACGCGGATCGCGGACGATTGGCAGAATTCCAAGACCGAAGAGAAGAATCGACACCGGGTAGCCGAGTAGATGGCGTTTGATGGCCACTCCGTAACTCATCGGAACTCCGTCAACGCGTCTGACCTGCAGGCCGATCAGGTACTTGCCGAGGCTCTGCCGGTCGTGGGCGTAGACATAGACCCAGTTGTAGAAGATCCAACCGCCGGTCACCAGCAGGCCGATCGCCGAGATAAGTCCGGTCACCAATCCACCGTCAAAATTCGCGAGGAGAGTGGCGGGGAGCAGCCGCACTCCAATCGCGAGAAAGCCCGGAGTCAGCAGAGCCTCCTCGGTTCGAAAGAGTGGCCAATGGCGTTTAATGTAAGTTGCCAGCACGAGAATGACGGCGAGGATGACCAGCGTCACAATGTAGTCGAGCAGAAAAGCGATCCCCCGCTGGCGCAGCAGCCGCCCCAAGTCGTTTTCACTTCCCATCTTCGTCCTTTCCGCTTCTCAGCCCTCTTCCGCAGATGATGTTCAACCGGTTCTTTTACTCGGCACAACCGATGGCGTCCCGGTTCCTATGGTGCCAGAAACCTGAGGGTCGTCTCGCCAAGTTTCAGCTCGTCGCCATTCGAGAGCGCGAGCGGCTTGCCCTGGACAAGCCGGATCGAACCGTTGAGGAGGGTGCCGTTGGCGCTTCCCAGATCCTCGATAAAATACTGATTGCCGTGGGCAATGATCCGGGCATGGCGTCGCGAGACACGGGCCGCCGGGTCATACTTCGAGAGATCGACCTCGGGCCTGATTCCCCGATTCGGATCCATTCGCCCGATGAGGCTCTCACCCGAACTGGTCACCTGATACTGGGCTCCAAGCTCGTTGGTACCAAGAACGACCAGCCGCGCGGTCGTCTGCTTTTCCGATACGCGGACTCCGCAGAAGGCGCAGTAGATATCACCGGCCGAGATGGCCTCGCCACACTGATCGCAGACCGCCCCGCTCCTGACAGGGATTTGCTCAGCCTTCTCGTCGGCCAACTTCTGCGGAGCCTCCTCCTCGATCTCCCCGACCGGAGCGATCTCCACCTCCGTCCCTTCACGGAGGAACCGCAGGTGGGCTTCCAGCTCGGCACCAAATGAGCGTGCGGATGGAAAGCGCTTCTCGGGCTTGTGCTCGACGGCACGGATGATCAACTCCTCCATGCGGACCGAGATCGACTGATTGAGCTGCCGGGGGCGCTGGTTCTTTGAAAAATCGAAGATGAGGAGAGGATTGTCCTGTGGATCGACCCCGGTCAGGAGATGAAACATCGTTGCCCCGAGGCTGTAGATATCAGACCGGGTCTCGACATTGCCTGAAAAGAGTTCGGGCGGGGCATAGCCCATGGTCCCGATCGCCGTCACCCCCTTCTGGGTCGGCGCTACAAATCTGGCAATCCCGAAATCGACCAGCATAAGCCGGTTGGTGCGCCCATCGACCATCAGGTTGGCGGGTTTAAGATCACGGTAGATGATCGGCGGCTTCTGACTGTGAATATAGTCGAGCACGTCACATGCCTCGATTGCCCAGCGCGTGACCGTCATCTCACTGACCCGTCCATTCGACTCACGCTGTCGTCGCGCGAGGTCTCCACCATCGATATACTTCATCACCAGATAGTAGCGTCCACGGCTCTGATCGAAGAAGTATTGATAGATGGTCGGGATCGAGGGATGGTCGAGACGGGCAAGCATCTCTGACTCACGTTTGAAGTCCTCGATCGCTTTCTGGCGGGTCGACTCGTCGGCGAAGAGCTCGATCATCTCTTTGACCGCCACCGGGCGATTGGCCAGGTTGAGATCCTCGGCGAGATAGACCGATCCCATCCCACCGCCACCGATCCGTTTTACGATTCGGTAACGGTTGGCGAGGATTGTTCCCGAGGCAAGCTGGAGCCCGGTCGGCGAGTTGACGGAGCGACTCGGATTGTTGACGCTGTCGGTCCCCAGTCCTGCCGGTCCACTCGACCCGCTGCCCGAACCATTGCCCGCAGGGTTGAGGCGCTGGCTGGCACCACACTCTCCACAGTAGGGATCACCTGCCGCTGTCGATGCTCCACATTCGGCACAGAATGGCATAATCTACCAGTTCAAGTAAGGAAAAATTTCAAGAATGTCTTGCCGACGATGATCTCGTCGCCATTGTTAAGTGGTTGCCGGATTCCGGCAATCAGACGTGGTCCACGATTGATGAAGGTTCCATTGGTACTCCCGAGATCCTCGATCACAAACTGGCTGTTGACTTGAATCAACCGCGCATGCCGACGGGAGACCTTGGCCTCCGGATCGTCCTGGTCAAGATCAACATCAGGAAAGATACCTCCATCGGCATCCCAGCGTCCGATGAGGGCCTCGCTCTCATAGAGCTGAAACTCCTTTCCGATCTTGCCACCCCGCTGAATGACGAGGCGAGCCCGGACCAGGGGAAGAGAGGTCGAACCATCGGGTGAGACAATCCGCACCCGCGGGTTCTCTCGCGAGGCTCTATTCTCCGGAACCGGCGTCATGCTCGACCAACCTGCCGGGACTGGTCCGGAGGGTGGCTGCCCAATTGGAGCAGAGGGTGGCAGTGGTGTGTAGGGTGTGGCAGGTTTTGGATTTCCTGCATCGTATGAGAACGAAGGCGGTGGCGGTGGTTGCCCCGAACGGGAAGCCGAAGCCATGCCCACGAGCCGCGTCCCGCACTCGTCACAAAACTCCGCACCTTCCAGATTGTCGGTACTGCAATGTTGACATCGAAGCATGACCTGAGATCCTTGCAAATGCTCATCATCAGCAAACCCTGGCAAACCTGCGGAGTGAGATGACGAGCAGTCTGATCCGGACTGTCCTCTGCGGACAGTATTTCATTGTACACAGATGAGCATTTTCATGCCAGATGGCTGAAAAAAAGAGGTCTTCAGACCGAAGCGAGTGAGCAGAGCCGTCACCTGGTCAGGGAGGGGGCCTGAACCCAGGGGAGCCGGCTGGCCGGCAGAGTGGGCGGGGACTCTGCCGGCGAAGATCAGAAAGAGATGTCGGCGCAACTTCCAGAGAGGAGGGTCAGGCCTGACTGCCGGCATAGACTGCCGCGTGGTGCGTACATCCGAATTGGCCGGTACGGTCCTTGTAGCCTTCCATAAAAAGAATATCTTCGACGCCACGCGACCGCCCAAGCAGTTCCGTCAGCACGTCACTTCCGAGCGGTTGGAAGTCACGCGAGACTTCGACCAGCCGGTGAAGCTGTTCGCGGGTCTGAATCCCGCTGACCAGCGTGCTGATCGGCAGTGACATGACATACTGGCGGCAGAGTTCGGCATTCAGCTTCAGTTCGTGTGGAATGCGGCCATCGTTGGCGGCGAGTGACTTCATGGCGATCATGCCGATCTTGCGGCGGCGACATTCAGGGAAGATACGGCTCTGGAACCCCTCGACCTCGTGGGCATCGACGACGTTGAGCGGGAACTGTACGGTTGCCCAGTCGTAGTCGGTCTTCAGCATGCCCTCGTGATCGTGCGGATCCATATGGCCGGTGAAGCCGAGGTAGCGAAATTTGCCTGCCGCAAGGGCTTCGAGGGCGGCCTTCATTGCACCGTTCTCGGGATCGAAGAAGCGGTCGCGGTCTCCGGGATACTGGATTGAATGGAGCTGGACAAGGTCGATCTGCTCCGTGCGCAGCCGGCGCAGACAATCCTCGAGCTGACGCTGGAAACCCTTGGCGTCGCGGGCACAGACCTTTGTCATGAGAAAGATCCGGTCACGAACGCGCCCCTCGGCAATCGCCCGTCCCATGACCTCTTCGGCCCGTCCATCGTGGTATTCCCACGCGTTGTCCCAGAAACTGATGCCAAGGTCGAGGGCTTCGAGCATGAAGGAGACCCCTTCGGCATCGGTCTTGTTGACGACCGCATCGTAGCCGCCCAGTCCGATCAGGCTCACCCATTCGCCCGTCTGTCCGAGCGGACGGAGAGGGATGCCGCCCGCCACTGGGCGCTGCATGGCCAGTGCTTCGGCTCCGAGGGTATTCAACTCGCTCAACAGTTGGGTGAAGTCTCTTTTGTTGTTCATATCTGCCTAAGTTTGGTCGAGAGATCTCGCTCTAATAATTTGAATGTGTTGCTGATGTTGGAATGTATTGCTGATTAAAGAGAGCGTCCCGGTCATCAGGGCCGGGGCGTCTCCCGGCTCGAATCTCTGACGCTGCAAGTGTTGGATGGCCCCTGTAGGATTCGAACCTACAACCAACGGATTATGAGTCCGCTGCTCTAACCGTTGAGCTAAGGGGCCATTTTCAGTAAACATCAGTGAGCCGGAATGCTTGTGATGGGGTGGCTCCTGAAATCGACGAAACGACATAGTAAGATCTGGCAGGCTCTTGCGTCAAGATGGATAAACCAACTCATTTTCCACGGTGTTGGGGGCACCTCTCACCCGGGCGGACCAGGCGTCGACAGGGAGTGCCCCGCCTGGTCACCGCACCGCAGAAAACCCGTTCCTCCTCTTCAAAATCGTAGTCCGGGTTTCGCTCTGGCGTTGCATCGAGCGCAGAGACAGGTGGTGAGGCGAGAAAGGCCGGTCGAGGCAGGCGGCGGGCGAGGAGACCGGTGAGTATGAGGCCGACCAGAACGAGCAGCATCGTCAGGGGACGACGCCGCCGAAGCTGCGTTTCACAACGATCACACAGGTAGCGTGGCCGCCACCAGGATCTGGCAGTCAACCCATTTCCGCAACGGGAACAGAATTCACCCTGAAAGAAGAAGAATCTCATTGGCAGACAATGGCTAAAAGGCGGGGTAGCCGAAGTGAGAATATCATGGGCTGGGGCGTTCGTGGAACAGCCTGCGCGGAGAAAGTGCCCGAGTCAGGAAGCGACTGGACTGGTGCGCCGGGAGCTGGACAGCCACTCTGAGGGTCGTTATCATTTCGCGTCATCCGTTCAAGCATTCCGATCGATCGAGGAGTCATTCAATATGCGTATCCTGTCCATAATTGTGTTGCTCATCTCCTGCTTTCTTACATCGCCTCTCACTTCGCCGGTCTCCTCCGCGCCGGATGAGGTACTGGTACGGATCGAAACAGATCTTGGCGCGATCGTCGTGGCCATCGATCCGGGGCGTGCGCCGGTGACGGCAGCCAATTTTCTGAGGTATGTCGATGCCGGCCACTATGAGGGTGGTCGCTTCCACCGGACAGTCAGGCGCAATCCCGACAATCAGCCGGTCAGTCCGGTCAAGATCGAGGTGATCCAGGCCGGGGTGGCGCGGGGAAGGGAGCGGGATGGGTTTGCCCCGGTGCGGCTTGAACGGACCGGCGTGACCGGATTGCGCCATCTCGATGGGGTGATCTCCATGGCCAGGTTGGGGCCGGATACGGCCACTTCCGACTTCTTCATCTGCGTGGGTGACCAGCCGGAGCTCGATCTTGGCGGACGGAGAAATCCGGATGGGCAGGGATTTGCCGCCTTCGGGCGCGTTGTCGAGGGCATGGAGGTGGTCCGGCGGATCCATCAGTCGCCGGTCAGTGAGCAGTCGCTCAATCCTCCCATCACCATTCGCGGCATCAGGCGGGTCACTCCGGCCGGGGCAACCGAGGATCCGCTTGCCCGGCAGGTCAAGATCTACCGTGACCGGTTCGGGGTACCGCATATCTTCGGGAAGACCGATGCGGCAACCGTCTTTGGGATGATGTATGCACAGTGTGAGGACAACTTCTGGCAGCTCGAACAGGATCTGCTCCGATCGATTGGAAGGGCGGCCGAGATCAGCGGAGAGAAGGGGCTCGCCAACGATCGGCTCTACCGGGCCTTCGAGGTCGAGCGTCTCTCAAAGGAGGAGTATGAGCGGCTCCCGTCCACGCTGAAGACTCTCTGTGACGCCTATGCAGCAGGCATCAACCATTATCTGGCGCGTCAGTTCGATTCCCGCCAGCGGATCGGTCAGCCCGGGTTGCTCGAGCGGGTCGAGCCCTGGCACGTTCTGGCGACGAGCCGGATGGGGCGACTGGGAGGACTGGGACGACTTGGTCTTCCCGTGACGGCGATTCGTCCGGGTCAACCGGTTGGTCAGAATGCGCAGCTCGATGGACCGGCAGAACTGATCGCGCTCGAGCGGGCGATCAGCCTCGATCCTGACGAAGGATCGAACATGTGGGCGATCTCGCCGGGGAAGAGCGCTAGCGGCAACGCCATGCTTCTGATCAATCCGCACGTCGGCTTTTTTGGTGGCGGACAGCGTTACGAAGCCCATCTGCAGAGTGAGGAGGGGCTGAAGGTCTATGGGTTTGCCATCCTTGGGACACCCTACATCCGTTCCGGTTTCACCGCCAGTCTTGGCTGGAGCCATACCAACAACTATGCCGACACGGTCGACGGCTATCTCGAGACCTTTGATCGGACGGGAGCGCCGCTCGACTATCGCTATGGCGGCGGCTATCGAACCGCCGTCGAATGGGAAGATTCGATCCGCGTCAAGACCTCGTCCGGGATCGAGATCCGCCGTTACCGGTTTCGCCGGACCCATCACGGACCGATCATTGGCGAACTGGATGGTCGGCCGGTCGCGGCGCGGGTCGCCCGGCTCGAGGAGGGTGGAGAGGTTGCCCAGCGTTTTGCCATGAACCGGGCGCGTAGCTTTACCGAGTTCCGCGCGGCACTGGCGCGGGTCGCCCTGACCGGGTCGAACACGATCTATGCTGACCGCACCGGCAGAATCTTCTATGTCCACGGCAATGCGATGCCGCGTCGAGCCACGGGGCCGGACTGGGCAAAGCCGGTCGACGGCCGTCTGACGAGTACCGAGTGGCAGGGCTACCACCGCCTTGACGAGCTGCCGAATCGTCTCAATCCCTCTGCCGGCTATCTCCAGAACTGCAATTCGACCCCGTTTCTGATGACTGGCGGGCGGGGCAATCCTGACCGGTTGCGTTATCCGGCCTATATGGTTCCTGAGGAGGATACGGCGCGGGCCCGCAGCTCGCGGCGGATTCTCGAGGGGCGGCGGAGGTTTACGTTTGAGGAGTGGACCGTCGCGGCGACCGACACGACGGTTGAAGAGGCTGCCCGCGGGATCGATGAGCTCTCCGCCGAGTGGGAGATTCTCAAGCGTGAGGACGAGTCGCGAGCCGAGCAGATCAAACCGGTCCTGCTGGAACTGAAGGCATGGGACCGCGTGGCGCGGATCGACTCGGTTCCGGCCACCATCTTTCTGCTCTGGTTTGAGCGGATGCGGAACCGGGAGGGGAGTGATCTCGGTATCACCCTGCGTGGCGAGGGGCAGGGGGCGCAGGCATCCGGAGGACGGTTCCGGCGCCTTGCGGCGCTCGAGGCGGTCGTCGATCAGCTCCAGCGGGATCACGGCGACTGGCACCTGCCGTGGGGGGCGATCAATCGGCTCCAGCGTGTCTTTACCAGCGGCGAGGAGCCATTCAGTGATCTCAGGCCCAGCTATCCGGTGGCTGGCGGGCCCGGTGCGGCCGGGATGGTCTTCACCTACAATACCCGGGCTGAGATGGGGCAGCGACGTCGCTACGGCATCTCCGGCAACTCATTCATTGCCGTCGTCGAGTTCGGTCGCCAGTTGAAGGCCCGCTCGACACTCGTCTTCGGCCAGACCGCCGATCCGCTCTCACCGCACTTTACCGATCAGGCCGAGCTCTATGCCGCCGGCAGGTTCAAACCCGTCCTCTTCACGCTCGCCGAGATAGAGGCCGCTCTCGAACGGGTCTACCGACCCTGAAATGGTGGCTCATTCCTTGATGCGATTACCCTGACTTTCTCTGCCAGTAGCGTAATCGGGATGGCCCATTCGCATTGACTTCGTGCGGTTGTCATTGGACTATGATGTCCTGATCCTGACATTCAGGAAATCTCAATGGAGGAAATGACCATGCTCAAGAAAGCATTTCTGGCCGGTTGTGCCGGGCTGCTGCTGACAATGACCGGCGTCCTGGCAATGGCCCAGGCACCGGCTGCGTCAGCCAAGCTGCCGGCGCTGAAGGTCGGTGAGATGGCTCCCGACTTTACGCTGCCGGGCACTGATGGCAAGACCTACAAGCTGAGCGACTTTCGTGGACAGAAGAATGTCGTCCTCGCCTTCTATGTTCTCGCCTTTACCGGTGGCTGAACGCGCGAAATGAAGGCGTATCAGGCTGATCTCGCCAAATTCGAAGAGACGGAGACACAGATCTTTGGAGTAAGTGTCGACAGTGTGCCGGCCAACCGGCGTTTTGCGCAGGATCTCGGGGTAACCTTCCCGCTCCTGAGCGATTTCAAACGGATAGTCGTCAAGGACTACGGTCTGTTCAACGAGGCACAGGGTTTTGGCAATCGTGCCACCTTTGTCATAGACAAGGAAGGGAAGCTGCAGCACGTCGAGGTTGGCAATACGGCCATCGATCCGACGGCAGCCTTCCAGGCCTGCAGTATGCTCAAGAAGAAGTAGTCTGGTCAGGATCGATCCGGCAACGTGATCACGCACGATCGGCGGGCCGGCCAGCACAGGACCACTCGTGTGGCTGGACGGCTGCACGGGTGGTCTTTGCTTTTGGAGACAGGAGACAGAGGAAAATGGCAACTTTGAAGTTTCTCGGGGCAACCAGAACTGTCACCGGTTCGCGCCATCTGATCAAGGTTGACGGGCGCAGCTTTCTGATCGATTGCGGGCTCTTCCAGGGGATGAAGCAGTTGAGGCTGCGGAACTGGGAGCCCTTTCCAGTCGATCCGGCCTCGATCGAGGCCGTCATACTCACCCACGGGCATATCGATCACTCCGGGTATCTGCCGCGCCTGGCGATGGAGGGTTTCAGTGGGCGGGTCTATGCGACACCGGCGACGGTTGAGCTGGCACGGATCCTTCTTCCCGATTCGGCACGTCTTCAGGAGGAAGAGGCCGATTACGCCAACAAGATCGGCAGTTCAAAGCATCAACCGGCTCTTCCACTCTATCGGGAGAGTGATGTCCACAGGGTTCTCCACCGGTTCGAACCGGTCAATTACGGGAGGTCGATCGAACTCACCCCGCGACTCAGTTTCGACTTCATCGATGCGGGCCACATCATCGGTTCGAGTTTCGTGCGGCTGCGCCTGATCGAGCCGCACGGTGAAGAGAAGACGATTCTGCTGACCGGTGACATTGGGCGCTACGATGAACCGATCATTCACGACCCGACGCCGGTCGCCGCCGCCGACTATCTCGTTCTCGAATCGACCTACGGTGACCGTGAGCACCGGCAAGTCGATGTCAAGGCCCGTCTGGCGGAGATCATCAACGCGACAGTGGCCCGCGGAGGTCATGTGATTATCCCCGCCTTTGCCGTCGGGCGGACCCAGACCATTCTCTACCATCTCCGCGCTCTCGAGGAGGAGGGGCGGATTCCGACCGTCCCGGTCATCGTCGACTCCCCGATGGCTTCGAATGCGACTCGCCTCTACCTGCGCCATACAGAAGGTCACGACATCGAGATGAAGGATCTCCTCGATGAGCAACGCAATCCGCTGGCGACGAAAAGGTTCAATCTGGTGCGAACCCGTGATGAGTCGAAGGCGCTCACCAGTCGTGAAGAGCCGACCATCGTCATCTCGGCCAGCGGGATGTGCACGGGTGGGCGGGTTCTCCACCACCTCCGCAAAAGATTGCCCGACCCGCGAAACACGATCCTCTTTGTCGGTTTTCAGGCGATGGGCACACGGGGACGGCGGATACTCAACGGCGAGCCGGAGATCCGTATCTTCGGTCAGATGGTTCCGGTGCGGGCCCACGTCGAGTCACTCGACAGTCTCTCGGCTCACGCCGACTACCATGAAATTCTGCGATGGCTCGATGGCTTTGTCCGCCCGCCGCGCCGGACATTCCTCGTCCACGGCGAGATCGAGGCGGCGGAGTCGCTGCGCCAGAAGATCGCGGCACGTGATGGCTGGGCGGTCGAGATCCCGGACTATCTCGACGAGGTTGAGCTCTGATGGTCTACCGTAAGGTGAATCCGGCCAATCGCGAACCTGGTCCAGACTTTGCAAAAGGGCTCTTTCGAATCCCAAAATCGTTTTTCCGTTTTGAGGCGGGATGGTATGATCTCAAATTTGTTGAGATGTATCTTCTAAACCGGGGTGAGGTAATATGCAATCAAAATCCACAATCGATGAACACGTAGATGCGGTGGGCGATCACGATCCGCAGGAGACCTCCGAATGGCTCGAAGCCTGGAACCAGATTTTGGCCGAGGATGAGCCCGAACGGGCAGCCTATCTGTTGAAACTTCTAGCCGATCGGGCCCGTATCGAGGGGGTGAAGATCCCGATCCAGTTCAATACGCCATATTGCAATACGATAACTCCGGCCGAGGAGGTCCCC
Organism: uncultured Acidobacteriota bacterium; assembly: GCA_903862855.1. Classification (GTDB taxonomy): domain Bacteria; phylum Acidobacteriota; class Blastocatellia; order RBC074; family RBC074; genus CAIOZW01. The sequence goes on along the minus strand of CAIOZW010000173.1, from coordinate 5,186 downwards.
TATCCGGGCGATCTGGAGACCGAGCGACGCATCAAGAGCATCATCCGCTGGAATGCCATGGCCATGGTCGTCGGGCAGAACAAGAAGGATGCCGGAATCGGTGGCCACATTGCGACCTACGCCTCGGTGGCGACACTCATGGAGGTCGGGTTCAATCACTTCTTCCGCGGGAGCATACCCGGACCGGAAGGTCAGCCACTGCCGGGAGACCACGTCTATTTCCAGGGGCACGCATCGCCCGGCATCTACTCCCGCGCATTCCTCGAAGGCCGCCTCGATGAGGCTCACCTCGCCAACTTCCGGCACGAGCTGCGCGGCACACCCGGCCTCTCATCATATCCACATCCCTGGCTGATGCCCGATTTCTGGCGCTTCCCGACCGTCTCGATGGGGTTGACCTCGCTCAATTCGATCTATCAGGCCCGCTTCATGCGTTATCTCGAGAATCGCGGCCTCATCCCGGCAACTGACCGCAAGGTCTGGGCCTTCCTTGGCGACGGTGAGATGGACGAGCCGGAGTCGATGGGCTCCCTGACCCTGGCCGCCCGCGAGAAGCTCGACAACCTCATCTTTGTCGTCAACTGCAACCTCCAGCGGCTCGATGGCCCGGTTCGTGGCAACGGCCAGATCGTCACCGAGCTCGAGGCCGCCTTCCGCGGTGCCGGCTGGAATGTCATCAAGTGCCTCTGGGGCCGGGTCTGGGATCCGCTCTTCGAGCGCGACAAGCATGGACTGCTGCTGAAGCGCATGGCCGAGTGCGTCGATGGTGAATACCAGAGCTTCCGCACCCGCGATGGCGCCTACCTGCGCGAGAAGTTCTTTGGCAAATATCCGGAGCTGCTCGAACTGGTCAAGGACTGGAGCGACGACGACCTCTGGAATCTGCGGCGGGGCGGGCACGATTCGCTCAAGGTCTACAATGCCTACCGCCGTGCCTACGAGCACCGCGGCCAGCCGACGGTCATCCTTGCCAAGACGATCAAGGGTTACGGTCTTGGCCCGTCCGGCGGTGAGGGGCGCAACCTTGCCCATCAGTCGAAGAAGCTCGACGAGACCGATCTCGTCAACTTCACCAGACGCTTCGACCTGCCGATCTCCGAGCAGGATGCGATCGCTGCGAAGATCTACGTGCCCCCGGCCGAGAGCCGCGAGGTCATCTATCTCCACGAGCGCCGGCAGGCACTCGGCGGCTACTATCCGAAGCGCGAGTTCAACAAAGAGGCGCTCTCCATCCCACCGATCGACTTCTTCAAGGAGCAGACCGAGGGATCCCAGGGGCGCGAGGTCTCGACGACCATGGCCATGGTTCGTGTCCTGACCCAGCTTCTGACCAAGCACAAGGAGCTTGGCAAGCGGATCGTTCCGATCATCCCCGACGAGGCCCGGACCTTCGGTATGGAATCCCTCTTCCGCCAGGTCGGCATCTATGCCAGCCAGGGGCAGCTCTATGAGCCACACGATTCAGACATGTTCCTCTACTACAAGGAATCGAAAGAGGGACAGATTCTCGAAGAGGGCATCACCGAGGCGGGTTCGATGGCCTCCTTCACCGCTGCCGGAACGGCCTATGCCAACTACAACGTCGAGATGATCCCCTTCTATATCTTCTACTCGATGTTTGGGTTCCAGCGTGTCGGTGACTTCATCTGGGCCTTCGCCGATTCACGCGGCAAGGGCTTCCTCTGCGGCGCCACCGCCGGCCGGACGACCCTCAATGGCGAGGGACTCCAGCACCAGGATGGCCACAGCCATGTTCTGGCGAGCACCGTGCCGACCTGTGCCGCTTACGATCCAGCCTACGCCTATGAGATTGCCGTCATCGTCCAGGACGGACTCCGTCGCATGTACGGTGAACACGAGGATCTCTTCTACTACATCACCCTCTACAATGAGAACTATGTCCAGCCACCCCTTCCGGAAGGGGTGAACGAGGGGATCATCCGCGGTATCTACAAGCTGAAGTCTGCGGCCGGCAAGGCCAAGGTCCAGCTTTTCGGCAGCGGGCCGATGCTCCCCGAGGCTCTCCGCGCCCAGCAGATTCTCGCCGAGCAGTACAAGGTCAACGCCGATGTCTGGAGCGTCACCAGCTATAATGAACTGCGGCGTGATGCACTGCGCGTCGAGCGGCTCAACCGGCTCAACCCGACTGCACCCGAGCTGCAGCCCTACATTCTGCAGGCGCTCGGCAATGCCGAGGGTCCGATCATCGCTTCGACCGACTACATGAAGATCGTTCCCGATCAGCTTGCACCGTGGCTGGGTAACCGGCTCGTCTCGCTCGGGACCGACGGATTCGGTCGCAGTGAAGATCGTCCCCACCTCCGTCACCACTTCGAGATCAGCGCCGAGGCGATCGTCGCGGCGGCCCTCTCGAAGCTGGCCCGTGAAGGCAAGTTCAACCTGAAGAAGGCTGCCCAGGCCCTCATCGATCTTGGATTTGCACCCGATAAGAACGACGCCGCAAGCGCCTGATCCTGACTTACAATCCTGCTTACCTGGCCGGATGGTGGCGAGAGACTCGCCCCCTCCGGCCTTTTTCATTTCTACCCATTCAGCCAGATTGACCAATCATTACCTACCCCGGGTTGGGGTGGCCGTCCTGTGTCTCCAGGGGGGCGGAGAAATTCCCGGAAAAAGTTGGGTGGGTGGGAATTAAGTGGGGGAAATCCCGTCTTTATATGAAGAGTGGCAGGGATGGCTGTGGTTGATGAGCAGGATTGTTGGCCAAGGTCGTTGACCGGGAAATTGGCCATGGAGGTTAACCGGGAAATTGGCCGTGGAGGTTAACCGTGAAGTTGGCCATAGAGGTTAACCGTGAAGTTGGCCATAGAGGTTAACCGTGAAGTTGGCCATGGTCGTTAACCGGGAAGTTGGCCAGAGCCATACCATCAAATCCTCGGTTGGGATCAGCGTTCCCTGTCTCTTGGCTGTCTCTTCATTGTCTCTTATCTGTCTTTTGTTGAACGGACAAGTCTCTGCCTGTCCTATCAGTTACGGCACCTCAGCCGAGACAATGGCAGTGATAAATGGACTTCAGGACTCTTTTCAGGAGCGGCCTGTACTGGAATTTACACCACCGGGTGGGTATGGGTGGATTAGTCTGCCATCGAATAAGCCTCTGCAATGGTCCCAGTGGAGTATAGAGGTTCGAAAAGTCAAAGAATTGAATCTCAGGTGGACTTTTATTCACTAAGTGCCTCTTCCGCCTTACCAGGATCTTCTGGCTCGGCTGCCAATAGTCGACATGGTCTGACCCGTTGTCGATTACCGGTGATTGGTTTGGATGAGGTCTTGAAGCGGCTCACCCTGGATTCATCTTTGGATCACGTCGCGAGTTCATCCGCACTTTCCGGTGATCTTCACCAGAAAATCCGGGCTTGTTTACCAGAATTAATCAACAGAGTTACGAGAATGGACAGACTCGATTCGAAGCTGATTTGAAGGCAGGCCGGCAAAGATGGACAAAACGCTGCTCTCATTTCTCCAGATCGGGCAGGCAGGGCAGGCTGATGAGACGACCGAACTGTCAGACCTGCTCGAACGACTTATCCTTGAGGAGGGGGCTCCGATCGTGCGCCGGACGATTCGCTACCGGCTCCATTTCTATGTCACGGAGCGCGGGGCCAGTCCGGCCAACCCCGATGCCGAGGATCTCTACCACGATATCCTCGCCCGGCTTGTCTCGGCCCTCCGGCGTCTGGTTGACGAGAAACGGCCGCCTGGAATCGTCGATTTTCGTCAATATGCACAGAGAGTAGCGATCAATGGTTGCAATGACTATCTCCGAACCAAGTATCCACAGCGCACACGCCTGCGCGACCGGCTGCGTGACCTGCTGGAGCGGCAGCGGGAGCTTGGACTTTGGAGAGAAGATGATGGGCGGCAGATCTGTGGATGGAGCGAGTGGAAGGGCCAGGCGGTGGTCAGGGTCGATCCGCTCAGTCTGGGCTCGCTGGAGATCTCCCCCGTGCTGGCTGGCGGAGTGGTCAGGGGAGCACGACTGGTGGCACTCCTCACGGAGATCTTCCGGTTGATTGGTGGTCCAGTCGAACTTGACGATCTGGTGGCCTTGGTTGCCGCATCTCTGGGAGTGGTCGAGCACCGCCTCGAGCCGCTCGAGGCGGGATCGGGTGAGAGCGCCGGTTCACAGATTGTGCGGGGTGGGTCAACAGATTCCAGCTTCTCCGGGCACGATGCTCCGGGGAGCAGATGGTTATGGGAAACTTCAAGGGAGGATGGTGTCGTGGGACTCGAACGCCACATCGACGAGCGGATCGCTTTGCGGCGGATGTGGGAGATCTGGGTCACCCTTCCCCCACGGCCGCGGGAGACCTTCTTCTACAGTTTCACGACCTCGCGTGGGGAGGATCTGCTGACACTTCTCTTTGAGGCCGGAGTCGCGACGCCAAGCCAGGTGGCCGGGGTGTTGGGAGTAACTCTCGAGGAGCTGATCGAGAACTGGAGATTGATGCCGATGAGGAATGTCGAGCTGGCGGCGCGCTGGGGAGTCGGGCGCCAGCAGGTCAACAAGTGGAGGTTTCAGGCAATGAAGATGATCGAAAAGCGTCTGCTTTGATCCGGTTGGAGAATCGGAGTGCCATTGTACGGGGAGTTATGACTGAGCATCTTTCACCATCGTCACTGGAGAGGTTTCCAGATCGCTCCGTCGATGCGGAGACCATGCTTTGTGAGGTCCGCCACCTCGAGGTATGCCCGGAGTGTCTCGAGGCCTGGCGTCGGGCCTGCCTCGCCCGCCGCGGGCGTGATCCCGATCCGGCCGTGAGCGAGGTCGAGCGACCTGTTGTGAGCTCGGAGTTGGTTTTGCGTCATCTGGTCGAGTGGTCAAGGCTTGACTGGCTGGCGGAGGAGCACCTGACCGCGGATGAGTTGGCGGCGCTTGTTGTGGGCCGACCACTGGAGGAGCCGGAGATGGCCGATCTCCACCTGCAGGGCTGTCCAGAGTGCCGCCGACAGCTCGCAGTGCTCACCCTGGACCATGTTCTTGACCTTTCTCTTGGCAGTGGGTTTGACAGTGCTCCGGAGGCTCGACCTCGACACGAGGAGCGGGAAGAATGGGGGAGACGGTCGCGGCGTATCGCGCTGGTTCTGATCATCGTCCTGCTGCTTCCAGTCCTCTCCTATCTCGCCTGTCTGACGTGTTACGTCTATCCGGATGCGGCGCAGCT
>CAIOZW010000172.1 GCA_903862855.1 uncultured Acidobacteriota bacterium | reverse complement strand
CCAATTTTGACTGCATCCATTCAATTTGATTGCCTGCATCCAGATTGTCGCAGGGATCGACAATCTGCGCCCCCAAAGCTGCCTCTAATCCTAATCCGGGGAGATCACAAGGTGTTTCAGGCGTTAACAGGTTGTAAATAAGTTTTCGGGGCAAGTGACGTGCAGAAAGAACCATCTGCAACGTGTGGAAACTATCATAGGCATTCTGTCCTGGTCAATAAATTATGATCATTTAATTAACAAAATAGATCCGCCACGCTCCTCGGAGTTCCTCGTAAGCTCCTGGTCAATCAGGTTCCATTTGAACCGAGATTGAGCCTTCCAGCAGCGGCTCGAAGGTGGAAAATCTTCTCAAATCGCTCGCGATTTCGCTGATCTACGCCAGAGGAAGCAGGCCTTCACAAGGAATCCCTTTTCTTAATGATCTTTTTGTTTTATAAGGTGCGTTTTACTTATTGGGATGTTGGGACATCCGACGATCTCTCCTCAGACATCATCAAGACCACCCTGGCGTGAAAATGGTGAAGATGCGGGTTCCGGAGACCTCTATTCTAGGCCCACTGGAGGATGTTTTCTGGAGATAAGTTGCAGGTTATCGATTCTGAATGGCTGATAATATACAGGTTATGGCAGAAGTTTCAGGGGCGGAAGACTGGAAAAAGGTACGTGAGATATACGACGAGGCGCTGGAACTGAGTGGCGCCGAGCGTGAGGCCTATCTCACCCGGAGCTGTGTGGATGATCAGGGTCTACGTGAGAAGGTTGTGCGACTCATCCAGGCCTATGAGAACAACCCTGAATTTCTCGAGACCCCTCTCCTGCTTGAGGATGAGCCCTGTGAATACGACCCGATCGCCCAGCGACTTGGAGCCTATCGTCTGGTGCGTCGACTCGGCAGTGGAGGGATGGGCGTTGTCTACCTTGCCGAAAGGGATGATGGCCTCTTCAAGAGCCAGGTAGCGATCAAGATAGTCTGGCCGATATCACCGATTTCCGATCTGCCGGAGCGGTTTGCCCGTGAGCGGCAGATCGTCGCCAGTCTCAATCATCCAAACATCTCACGTCTGCTCGATGGAGGAGTGACCGCCGACGGGCTGCCCTACATGGTTCTCGAGTACATCGAGGGCGAGAGGATCAACCATTATTGTGAGCAGCGAGAGCTTGCGGTTGAACACCGGTTGCGGATATTCCGCGAAGTCTGCCTCGCCGTATCGTATGCTCACCGGCACCGGATAGTTCACCGCGACCTCAAGCCAGGCAATATTCTTGTTACAGCGGATGGAAGAGTTAAGCTGCTCGATTTCGGCATCGCACGCGTTCTGGAGAGTAGTGAGGTTGGCGAGCATCACCAGGTGGAACGAACAGTTTCACCTCTGTTGAGTTATGATTATGCGAGCCCGGAACAGATCAGGGGAGAGAGGGTTGGAGCAGCCTCGGACATCTATGCGCTTGGTGTCATCCTCTACCAGCTGATTGCCGGGCGGCTTCCATATGAGCTTCCACGCCATTCTCCACTGCAGATAATTCAAACCATCACTGAGGTCGACCCACCACCAGTCGAGAGTGGTGGCAGTCAATGGTTGAGCCATCAGCTCAGTAGGCTGGTGAGTCGGGCGATGGCCAAGCAAACCCGGGATCGGTATGGGAAGGTTGAGGAGCTGATCGACGATCTGGATGCGGTGCTCGACGGGCGTGAGATCAGCTCACCTCGGGTTGAGGCTTTCACCACTCGGCTCCCCATTCTTGTCCCCTTGGTGGCGTTGGTGCTGATCGTCCTCTCCTTTTCTGGTTGGCAGCTCTGGCAGCGACACGAAGATTGGCGATCTGCAAGGAAGTACGGTGAGCTATCGGGTCAGGTGCGAACAGCGCTTGAGAATGGAGAATATCTCAAGGCGCGTCGGCTACTCGGAGAGATCGAGTCTGACCGGTCACTGATGGAGCGCACGAATGAGGAGACAGTGCGTCTGGCGGTCAAGGCTGCCGCTCCGGTCGTCTTCAAGCATTCTGAAGGGGTCGATCAGTCGCTGATTATCGACCGGGGCACCAAACTGATCACGACCAGCGCCAACTATTCAAAGCTCAACTTGTGGGATATTGCCAGTCAGAGACTTTTGAAGTCGATTGATGGTGGTGGCAAGCAACTCTGGTCGAACTTCAATTTTGATGAGGAGCGCAATCTCATGCTGCTCCTCCGGACGGGGAAGACCGGACTGGAGGTCGAAGATCTCATCTCCAGCCATGTCATTGCAAGGTGTCCAAGTCAGGTTGAACTCGTCGGGGCAATCCTGTGGCGAGGGAGCCACTACACCAGTGACCGCAATGGAGTGGTGCGTCAGTGGGAGCTGCCCTCCTGCCGGTCGAAGATCATCCTTGAATTACCACTCGACAAAGGAAGTTTCATCGACTTTCCATACAATCTGCCGCTGGTTGTCAGGCACGATCAAAGTTCACTGACCATTGCAGATCTCACCAGTGGTAAAAGAGTGGGGATGGTCAGAGAGGATATTGACCAGCAACCGCCGGGTAATATCTACAACTACCAGATCAGCAGTGACCTCAGGCATCTGGTTCTCTCCCGATTCCCCAACCGGGTCGAAATATACAGCCTGCTGGAGAGCAGATTGTTGAAGCTGGAAGAGGATCCAGACACGGTCAAAAAGATCTTCATCGACTCATCGAAGAGCCGGATTATTACGGTTCACCATAATGGGCGTGTAAAGGTCCGTCATCTTCTGACGGGTACAATTCTTAAAGATTATGAACTCGGAGCAGAGATTACCGATGCACTGCTGATCGATGCTGGTCGCTGGTTGCTTGCAGGGACGGTCAATGGAGTGCTGGTTGTGATCGATCTCCATCAGGATGGGCCTGGAGTGAGGATTCTCCAGCGTCAGATTCATCCCCGGCATAGCGAGTTCCATCTGCGACTCGACTTGAGCGGACGCCGCGTGATCACCTCAGGCAACGATGGGGTGGTCGGAGTCTGGTCGCTCGATCAACTTCTGGAAACGAGCACGGTCATCAGACTGCCCGATGAGAAGTTCAATGCGTTTGCCATCACCCCTGATGGTCGGAGGATGATGATTGCGACGCAGTCCAACAGGTTCCGAATCCTCGATCTTGTCAACCGACAGATCGAAGCTGAACTCCCAAAGCAGTCCGGCTGGATCTATGACGGTGCATTCTCGCCCGACGGGAGGCTGCTGGTGACTGGAGGAGCAGATCACCGCGTCGTCTTCTGGGATTTCGAGCGTCGGCGGCCACTTTTCGATCGAACGCTGTCGGCGCATGTCATTGCGGTCAGTTTCTCCCCAGATGGACGATACATTGCCGCAGCCACCAATGGAGGCCAGATCCATCTCCTCACCGAATCGACGGGCTGGTCGGTAAAAGTGATTGGTAAGCATCGGTTTGAGGCAACCTGCCTGGTCTGGTCACCTGACGGAAAGTTCTTTGCCTCCGGGGGGAGTGATGGTCTGGTGCGCCTCTGGGATCCGGAGAAAGGGATCGAGACCGGCCAGATGGCTGCTGTGGGACTGAAGATAGTTGCCCTCGCCATCTCTCCTGATGGTAGAACGATGGCTTTGCGGAGCCGGGATTCCCTGATCAGAATCTACGATATGATGACACGCCAAGAGCTTCAGACGATGCCTGGCAGCTCGGCGGGGCGACTCGATCTCCGCTTTACACCGGACAGCACGAAGCTCGTCTTCCCGGGTGATGACTCGACCATCAGAATCGTTGAACTGCGCCGGGGAAGAGAAGTGATGCGTCTCAATCATTCTGGAAGCATCACCCAGACGCTGCTGCTCTCTCCTGATGGCCGGTATCTCTTTACGGGAAGTGACCGGAACCTGGT
>CAIOZW010000171.1 GCA_903862855.1 uncultured Acidobacteriota bacterium | reverse complement strand
GGCGAGGATCGAGTCGGAGATCATAAAGAGCGTGGCTCCGAGAACGACCAGGCGTGTCGAGAAGTCAGCCCAGAGGCTTGAGACGACCATGAGTGTAATGGCGCAGACATAGATCATAACCGGTACGGCGAGGTTGCCGAGACTGGGTGAGAGCCATTGCGAAAAGAAGAGACAGAAGATCAGAAAAGCAGCAGATCCAACAAGTCGGATAATTGGTGGTCGGAGAGGGCGTCGCCAGCGATTGACGAATAGTACAAGATAGGTCAGATGGGCGAGCAGGAATGCCGCGAGCCCAAAGACAAAAGCGTTGGTGAATCGCCATGCCAGAAAGATGTCGCCGAGAGTTGAGAAGGCGAGAGCCAGCGCCAGTCCATAAGCGTCACGCGAGCGCCCCGACTGGACAGCTTGACGGAGAGCAAGAGCACAGAGCAGCCCGACACCGAGTCCCTTGACCAGTGCCCGGAATTGGAAGGGCAGGTCACCGGGAATTATCAGATAGGCAAGACTGGCGATGATCGAGATCATCCAGAGCAGGCGATCGGTTGAATCGTGATCGCCGAGGGCGCGGCGCAGGTGAACGGGGGATTGAAACATCACTCTCTCCAGGGGACTTCGAGCTTGTCCGGGCGCTCAGGGTATTAAAAGAATCTTGCCTGTTGTCATGCGTCCCTCGAGCTGCCGATGGGCCTCACTCGTCTCGGCAAGTGGGAAGGTCTTCTCGATACGCAGGGAGAGCTGACCCGAAGCAACCCAGGAAAACAGCTCTCCGGCACGCCAGAGCAGCTCTTCACGTGTGGCGGCATAGTGGGCCAGACTCGGGCGGGTCATAAAGAGCGAGCCCTTCTGGGCCAGCAGGGCCGGATCGAATGGGGCTACCGGGCCGCTCGACTGACCATAGAGGGCGAGCATACCACGGGGAGCAAGACAATTGATGCTCTTCAGAAAAGTGTCACGTCCGACCGAATCATAGACGACTTGAACTCCACGCCCATCGGTGAGGCGACGTGTTTCGGTCTCAAAATCAGTCTCAGTATAGAGGATCACCTCATCCGCTCCAGCCCGGCGGGCCAGGTCGGCCTTGGCCTGAGTCGAGACAGTTCCAATGACTCTGGCGCCAAGTCGCTTGGCAAGCTGCACCAGCAGGAGGCCTGCTCCACCGGCTGCGGCGTGGACGAGTGCTGTCTCACCTGCCTTCAGCGCATGGACAGAGGTAGTCAGATAGTGAGCAGTCATCCCCTGAAGCATGAGCGCGGCGGCGGATCGCTCATCGACTCCGGTGGGGATGGGGACAAGTTTCCAGGCGGGGACTATCGCATATTCGGCATAGGCTCCGGTCTGCATTGCCCAGGCGACACGATCACCAGGGGAGATGTTTTCAACTCCGGGTCCGATCTCCTCAACGCAACCTGCCCCTTCCATTCCAGGGATGAAGGGGCGCGGAAGGGCGTAGAGCCCGGTGCGGTGATAGACGTCGATATAGTTGAGTCCAATGGCAGACAGTTTTACGAGTACCTCACCCGCGCCAGGCACTGGCCGGTTTGACTCCTCGTAAGATAATGCCTCTGGACCTCCACACTCGTGAACAACGACAGCTTTCATCTCGTTCATCCTCCGCGGGTGATTGTAACCGCTTCATCAGGCATCGCAAAGAGTCAGTCGTATCTTCTGTCGTTGAATATCTATTCCTGCAGGAAGTGAAACCTTTGTCGGGCCTGGTGCAAAACGGCCAGGTCAATCGCATTATAACTCAGGAACGGCATGTGCACTTTTTGAAGCACCCCGCTGGAGCAGTGGAGCCATCAGCCTTTCCCAACCTGATGCAATTACTCACATCTTCACGAACGAGCTGAGAGACCAGAGAATCCACCCCAAGGGTTTTGAATTACGGGCGAACAGCATCTCCAATTTTGTCAGGTCTTCTCATTATGCGATTGCCCTGGCAAAAGGGTTGATTGAATGGCCAACCGCCAGTCAACCGTTTGTCCCCGCATCGAACGGTACTATACAATCAAATTCAATGGGCGCCTCGCATTTGTGGCAAACCGAAGTTTAATCAAGGAGTCGATCGTGAAGAATTTTTTGGAGACCCAGCTTGGAAAAGAGGTCGACCTGACCTGCGAAGGAGCGACAATCAGCGGAAGGATTACCCGCATCGAGGG
>CAIOZW010000170.1 GCA_903862855.1 uncultured Acidobacteriota bacterium | reverse complement strand
CCCGACCTGACCCGTCGTCTCCGTTCCACCTTCATGAAATTTGGAATGAGCCATTATGATGTCGAGATGTTATGCGGTATCCTGAGCCGGATTAATCGGCTCAAATAGATGAACTCAAGAGTATCGAATTCGAACCAATGGGATTGACAGTCAAACAGGAGAACAATGAGTCAGCCACCGGATAAGGTTATCTTTTCAATGGTCGGGGTCAGCAAGGTTTATGACAAGCGGGCCGTCCTCAAGGACATCTACCTCGGCTTCTATTATGGCGCCAAGATCGGCGTGCTCGGATTGAACGGATCGGGAAAGAGCTCACTGCTGCGCATCATCGCCGGCATTGACAAAGAGTATCAGGGAGAGGTCGTCCTCTCACCGGGCTATGCGATCGGTTACCTCGAACAGGAGCCACGGCTTGACGAGGCAAAGACGGTCCGTCAGGTGGTCGAGGAGGGTGTCCAGCCGGTCGTCGACCTGCTGCGCGAATATGACGAGATCAACGCCCGTTTTGCCGAGCCGATGTCCGATGACGAGATGACCGCTCTGCTCGACCGGCAGGGAGAGGTCCAGGAGAAGCTCGAAGCGCTCGGCGGCTGGGATCTCGACAGCCGGCTCGAGATGGCCATGGATGCACTCCGCTGTCCACCGGGTGAGACACAGATCGGTCTTCTCTCGGGAGGTGAACGGCGCCGCGTCGCCCTCTGTCGGCTCCTTCTCAAGCAGCCGGAGATCCTCCTTCTCGACGAGCCGACCAACCACCTCGATGCCGAGACCGTCGCCTGGCTTGAACATCACCTCCAGCAGTATCCGGGTACGGTCATTGCCGTCACCCACGACCGCTATTTTCTTGACAATGTCGCCGGCTGGATTCTTGAACTCGATCGCGGCCAGGGCATTCCGTGGAAGGGAAACTACTCCTCCTGGCTCGACCAGAAGCAGGAGCGGCTTCGCAAGGAGGAGCGGGCAGAGAACCAGCGCCAGAAGACTCTCGAGCGTGAGCTCGAGTGGATTCGCATGGCTCCGAAGGCCCGCCACGCCAAGAGCAAGGCCCGTATCAGCGCCTATGAGTCGATGCTCTCCCAGGAGGTTGACAAGCAGGCGGCCGAATTGGAACTCTACATTCCGCCTGGCCCGCGCCTCGGCGACATCGTGATCGAGGCGACCTCGGTCAGCAAGGCCTATGGTGAAAAGCTGCTCTTCGATAACCTGACCTTCAAGCTTCCCCCCGGCGGCATTGTCGGTGTCATCGGTCCGAACGGAGCGGGGAAGACGACCCTCTTCAGACTGATCACCGCTCAGCAGGAGCCCGATGCCGGCACCTTCCGGATTGGCGAGACGGTCAGCCTGGCCTATGTCGATCAGAGTCGGGATACACTCCGCCCCGATGCCTCGATCTGGGAAGAGATCTCCGATGGTCAGGATACGATCCTGCTCGGAACCCGCCAGGTCAATTCACGCGCCTATGTCGCCCGCTTCAACTTCTCCGGGTCTGATCAGCAGAAGAAGGTCGGTGCTCTCTCTGGTGGTGAACGCAACCGCGTCCATCTGGCGAAGATGCTCAAGGCCGGGGCCAACGTCATCCTGCTCGACGAACCGACCAATGATCTCGACGTCAATACCATGCGCGCCCTCGAAGAGGCCCTCGAGAACTTCGCCGGATGTGCAGTGGTCATTAGCCACGACCGCTGGTTCCTCGACCGTATCGCGACCCACATCCTCGCCTTTGAGGGCGAGAGCCGTGTCGTCTGGTTCGATGGTAACTACTCTGAGTATGAGGCCGATCGCCACGCCCGACTCGGCACGGCGGCCGATCAGCCGCACCGTCTGAAGTACCGTCAACTGACCCGGGAGTAGGCGCTGTAACTGGCGGCTACGGCAGGGCAATCGCAGTATCTCTCAGGATCTGCACGAGCGCGTTTTGAAGTGCCCCGTTGGGGCGCAGGAACCATCTGCCTTTCCCCACATGGAGCATCGATGCCATTCTCGGAATAATCCTGATCAACTCACATTTTAAGGATCGAGCTGAGAGACCAGAGACTCCACGGTGGAGGGTGAGAGTTTTTACGAGAGGGTCTTGCTTAATAATTGACGAAGGGCTATGATTCGTTTTACCTTCAAGGTGGGCTTGCGCCCACCTTTTTTGTCAGCCGAACAATGTCGTTCGCTTCGTCCAGCCAGCGCTGCCCAAGATGGCTGGAGCATTAACCGGGCCGGACGTGACAGGAGCACCTGAAGGCTGACAGTGCCGGCGAAATAGTATTCAGGCACTCGGAACGGGATAATCAGAGATTGTGAACAGGAAGTGATGGGGAAGTCTTGAAGCTCGATTCGCGATTACAGGAGATTGTCGAGAAGGTTGCAGCGCGCGAAGGACTCGAGCTGGTTCACGCCGAGCTCTCTGGAGGGCGTCGACCCACTCTCAAGGTGCTGATCGACAAGCCCGGCGGAGTGACGCTCGACGATTGTGCCACGGTCAGTGAGAAGCTCGGCCTGACGCTCGACGTCGAGGATGTCATCCCCCATCAGTACATGCTCGAGGTGGCCTCACCTGGTCTCGATCGCGGGCTCTATCGAGAGGCCGATTATGAACGTTTCGCCGGACTTCCATCCCATGTCAGGACGGTGGAGCCGATTGCCGGCCAGAGAAATTTTCATGGAAGACTGGTTGGGCTCGACCGCACCGGTGAAATTGCGGCAATAATAGACGAGCCGACCGGAGTCAGACATCTGATCCCACTCACCTTGATCACCAAGGCCTGGGTGGAGATTGAACCGCAACAGATCCACCCCGTGGATCGCGACGAATGAATCGATATGAACTCATTAAGCTCGATTGCACAAAACATCGAGGTTCTCAGCAGAGAGAAGAAGATCGATCCGCAGGTCATCATCAGTGCGATCGAGGATGCGGTCGTCACTGCCTCGCGTAAGCAATTCAAATCCGGTGAGGATCTCCACGCGAGGTATAACACCGATTCCGGAACGATTGAACTCTACGCAGTCAAGACGGTCGTCGAGGAAGTGACCGATTCTTCTCGAGAGATGACCGTCGATGAGGCCAATGCCGAGGTCGGCGAAGGGGCAGAGGTCGGCGATATGCTTGAGATCCCCCGGCCGATGGAAGATCTTGGTCGCATTGCCGCCCAGACTGCCAAGCAGATCATTCTCCAGAAGGTGCGCGAGGCCGAGCGGAACATGATCTACGAGGAGTATATCAGCCGGGTTGGAGAGCTGATCAATGGCTTCGTGAAGCGCTTTGAGGGTGGACGGACGATCGTTGATATCGGTGCCGGTATCGAGGCCTTCATGCCCAAGACACAGCAGTCAAAGGCCGAGACCTTTACCCAGAGTGAGCGGATCCGCGTCGTCATTTGCGATGTTCACCGCGATATCAAGGGGCCGCAGGTCGAGGTCTCCCGCACAAGTCCCGATCTTCTGCGCCGTCTCTTTGAGATGGAGGTGCCGGAGATCTATGACGGGACGGTCGTCATCAAGGCGGCCGTGCGCGAGCCGGGTGAGCGGGCAAAGATTGCCGTCGTCTCCAACGAGCGCGATGTCGATCCGGTCGGCGCCTGCGTCGGGATGAAGGGGTCACGCGTACAGTCGATCATCCGTGAGTTGCGTGGAGAGAAGATCGACATCATCGAATGGTCGGAAGATCCGGCGATCTTTGCCGCTCACGCGCTTTCGCCGGCCAAGGTCAGTCGAGTCACGGTCATCGATTTCGAGTCACGCAAGTTGCAGGTGACGGTCGAGAACGACCAGCAGAGCCTTGCCATTGGCAAGCGCGGCCAGAATGTCCGTCTCGCGGCCAAACTGGTCGGCTGGGACATCGATATTCGCAGCGAAGAGGAGATGAAGCGCGAGATTGCCTCACAGATGGAGCAGATGATCACTGCCAGTGTCGTCTCGCTCGCCTCGATCGAGGGCATCTCGGCCAGTGACTATGCCATTCTCTCCGAGCATGGTATCGAGACAATCGAGCAGTTGGCAGAGGCGTCGATCGATGACATCTCTGACTGGCTCGATCTGAGTATCGACGAGGCGCAGGAGCTGCTTGAGATGGCCGTGGCCATCTCGGATGCCCGCCGGAAACGTGCCGAAGAGGAGACCCTCGAGACAGAGTCGGTTGATGAGGTTGCCGGTGACGATGAGTCTGGCGGAGAGTCCTCTGAGGACGATGTTGAGGGCGGGAGTGAGCTTGAGTCTGAAGTGACGAACGAGGCGGATGAGGCTCATGAATAGCCTGCTTCGCCGAACGTTCTTTGATCATCTGAACGCCAATCGGGATGAGCGTTCAGAGAGAGTCGCCGGTCTGCAGAATATTACCGGAATGAATGATCCCGCTGCCCCGCCGGGCAGATGCTGAGTACTTGAGCTTGCTTCAGGAAAAGTCAGCGCCGGCGGGTTCGATTGAACGGATCACGCCATCCGGATGGTTGCGAGGCGCTGTCCTTTCTGAAAGGTATCAATGGGGAATAAGGTCAGAATCTACGATTTAGCAAAGGAACTGAAACTGGAGAGCAAGAAAGTGCTTGACGACGCGAGAATGATGGGCGTCGATGTGAGTGTGCCCTCAAATTCGGTCGATGATGTGATTGCGGCCCGGATACGCGAAAAGTACTATCCAAAGAAAGAGCAGGCGACCGCGACCCACCGGGCTCGTCTGATCAAGCACCCACCGGCCTCTGCCACTCCATCTCCTGCGGTAGTCGAGACCGAGGTTCAGCCGGCCGATACTGGCAGCGCTCAGGTTCAACCCCCTGCTTCACCGTCCAGTGTCCCGGCGCCTGCCCAGACTGCCCCGAGTCCATCGGTTACCCCTGAGCAATCCACAAGAGTTGTCGTTCTAAAGCCGATCGTTCCGCCGCCTCCCGCGACCGCGACGCCCTCACCGGCTCCGACCGAGGTTGCCGCTCCGGCATTAACAGCACCGGATACGGCAGGTGAGAATCCGTCGGTTGAAGCTCCCCCCGCGGTTGCGCCGCCACCGGTGGTTGAACCCGCAGCGGCAGCCGAACCTCCGGCAACGCGTATCTCCAGACTTACTCCGCCGCCGCCGCCGCAACAGCCCGTTACTCCCTCGACGGTGACGACGGTGCGGCAGATCGAGGTCCCCGCACCTGCCGAGCTGGTCGAGCCAGCAGCGGCAACAGAGACTACGGCCCCGCCGGTCGGGCAGCCGGCACCGGCTCCCGGCGGGACAGTAGTGCGCAAGCTCACTCCACCACCGCGTCCCTTGCCTCCACCGCAACCTCAGACGACAACGCGAACAAGACCTGGAGGGGCAGGCGGGCCGGGTGGTCAGACAACCCCCGGTGGAAAGTTTGACCGGAATGCCCCATCTCGAGATGGGCGTGATAACCGTGATCCAGGTCGTGACCAGGGACGGAATGTGCATATTCTCCCCTCGGGCGCACAACAGGTTAAAGTCTATATTCCCCCGAAGGATCAGCGTCCTCAGGGTCGCCATCAGAAACGGAAGGAGCAGGAGGGCCAGCAGAAGCAGATGCCCAAGCGCCATGGCGCTCCGGTCCATCAGGCTGTTCCGGCCGCTCCGGCCATCCCGGTTGAACTGAAGCCGATTCGGCTCATCGAGGGCAGTACCATCCGCGAGTTTGCGGAGAAGATTCAGGCCAAGCCGCGCGACCTGGTGACCCAGTTGATGCAGCGTGGAGTGATGGCGTCGATCAATCAGACGATCAAACCTGAGATTGCCGTCGAGATAGGACTCGAGTATGGATGGGAGGTCTCCTTCGGTGACTTTGAAGACATGGTCATCGAGTCGGAGTTTGAGATTACCCCCGAGGCCATGGAGGACACGGATCTTCGTGCCCCAATCATTACCGTTATGGGCCACGTCGATCACGGTAAGACGAGCCTCCTCGACGCGATCCGTTCCGAAAGGGTAGCCGAGGGTGAAGCGGGCGGTATCACGCAGCACATCGGTGCCTATTCGGTCGAGGTACCCAACCACGACAACCCATCCCAGATGCGCCGGGTCGTCTTTCTGGACACTCCCGGCCACGAGGCCTTCACGCTTATGCGCGCACGAGGTGCGCGGGTCACTGACATCGTCGTCCTCGTCGTCGCGGCCGATGACGGTGTGATGCCACAGACTGTCGAAGCGATCGAGCATGCCCGGGCGGCCGGTGTACCGATCATCGTCGCCATCAACAAGGTCGATAAACCTGATGCCAATCCGGAGAGGGTGAAGAAGGAGCTGGCCGACCGTGGTCTGCTCTGGACCGGCTGGAGCGGTGATACCGAAATGGTCGAGGTCTCGGCCAAGAAGCAGCAGAATATCGACGGACTGCTCGAGATGATTCTCCTCACGGCCGACATCATTGAATTGAAGGCCAATCCAACGCGTCGCGCGACGGGAACGGTTCTTGAAGCGAAGCTCGATCGAGGACGTGGGGCGGTGGCGACGGTTCTTGTTCAGAATGGATCACTCCGCATTGGAGATCCGTTCATTGTTGGCAATTTTTACGGCAAGGTTCGCGCCCTCATGAACGATCGTGGCGAGAGGGTCGAAGGAGTTGGCCCGGCTATGCCAGTTGAGGTTCTCGGACTCGAAGGCGTCCCATCTGCCGGAGATCAGTTCCAGGTGGTCGACGAGATATCGAAGGCCCAGCAGATATCCGGCTACCGGCAGACCCATGCCCGCGCCGCAGCGCTCGCCCGTTCGGCGGCCCGTGGACTTGATCAACTGCGCACCCAGCTCGAGGCGGGCCGGGTTCGCGAACTGCTCGTCATTCTCAAGACCGACGTGCAGGGTTCGGTCGAAGTGCTCAAGGATACACTCGTCAAGCTGTCAACTGACAAGGTCAAGGTGCGGATCATTCGCTCCGACGTCGGTGCGATCACCGAATCGGATGTCCTGCTGGCCAGCGCTTCACAGGCGACCGAGTCCGGGGCGGTAACGGTGATCATCGGCTTCAATGTGCGCCCTGAGACGCGGGCGGAAGAGGTGGCCAAACAGGAGTCGGTCGATATCCGTCTCCACTCGATCATCTACAAGGTTGAAGAAGAGATTCGCAGCGCGATGCTCGGCCTGATGGAGGCGACCAGCAAGGAGACCATCATCGGCAAGGCTGAGATCCGTGACGTCATCCGTGTTCCAAAGGTCGGCACCGTTGCTGGCTGTATGGTCATCAATGGATACCTGAAGCGCACGGCCCACGCCCGGCTGATTCGCAACAATGTCGTCATCTTTGAGAGCCAGCTCGGAAGTCTGCGCCGCTTCAAGGAGGATGTCGCGGATGTCCAGCAGGGCTACGAATGTGGTCTGACACTCGAGCGGTTCAACGATTACAAGATTGGTGATGTGGTTGAGGCCTACCTGATCGAGAAGGTTGCACCGACCCATCTCTAGGCCAGGTTTCAATTGAGATTACCGCCATGCAGCATCGACGTCACAGAGTAGCCGAGCAGTTCAGGGTCGAGATCAGTGCGATCCTCTCCCGTGAGCTGCGCGACCATATCCAGGGGCTGGTGACGATCACCGAGGTTCAGCTGAGCCCCGATCTTCGCCAGGCTCGCGCCCTGATCAGTCTCTTCGGCAGCGAGGAGCAGAAGGCTGCAACACGGGCCTTTCTCGAGGAGTCGACCGGACAGATCAGGCGGATGCTTGGGTCACGAATCCGGCTTCGGCATACACCGGAACTGGTCTTCATCCTTGATCGGACGATCGAGGAGGGTGACCGGATGGTCAGTCTGATCGAGGAAGTCAGCCGCGAACTGCCGAAAGAGTAGCCTTGGCTGCAATGGGAACGAACGGTTTGGCCACGGACAGGGAAGACCCTTATGCTTGGACAGGTCATCGAACTGATTGAAAAGCACGATCGATTTGCGATCACCTCGCACATCCGGCCTGATGGTGACTCTCTTGGTTCCTCACTCGCTCTCTGCTGGATTCTGAAGGGGCTTGGCAAGAATGCCGAGGTGATCATGCGTGATGAGGTACCCCACGCCTACACGCGCCTGCCGGGCAGTCTCGATGTGCGGGTCGTCGAAGATATCGATCGGGAGTACGATGCCGTCTTCGTGATCGAATGCAGTGATGTCACCCGGCCGGGCATTCCCAGTCTGGCCGATCAGTTCGTTGTCAATATCGACCACCATTCAACGACCGCCCTCTTCGGTAATCTCAACTGGATCGATGCGACGGCAGCTGCGGTTGGCGAGATGATCTACAATCTGGCCAAGGCGATCGGCTCCCGCGTCACCCCGGAGATTGCCGGTTGTGTCTATGCTGCACTTCTCACCGATACCGGCTCCTTCCACTTCTCGAATACGACTGAACGAACCTTCAAGATTGCCAGCGAGCTGGTTCGCAATGGTGCCCAGCCAGCCAAGTTATCACAGGCCATCTTCTACAATTATCCATTTGCCAAGATTCAACTGGTCGGATCGGTCCTCTCGACACTCCAGCGTGATGAGAGTGGCCGGATCGCCTGGATCCGAATGACCCGCGAAGCCATGGAGCTTTCCGGAGCCTCCGAAGAGGATTCCGACAATATCATCAACTATCCTTTGACGATTGGCGACGTCGAGGCGGTCGCCTTCTTTCGCGAGCAGTCCAATTCCACCTACCGAATAAGTCTGCGCTCGAAGAATCGGGTCAATGTCGCGCGGGTAGCAGAAGAGTTTGGCGGGGGAGGACACACCAATGCCGCCGGATTTACCATCCAGGCTGACTTCGATCAGCTCAGCCTCGATGTGATCAAAAAGCTGCGTGAGGCGGTAGAGAGTGCCCCGCAAAGCAATGGGCGCGAGATCAAGCCCCGCTGACTGCACCCCGCACGCAATCCTTTCCGCTCCTTCCGGTCTTTCCCGCATCCCTAAAGCTCAAACACCAGCTAAGTTGGCCAGTAACCACCGTCCGGAGTGATCAATTGATTTGGCCATTCACGAGGTCTGCAACCTTGGCATGGGCCTCAGATGCCGAGGAATATTTTCAGCATCATGTTCTCACGGCATGGTCACACGGGATGGTTTCGTGATAATTTATTCCCATCAATGGTGGGCCGGTAATCGATACTGGTCCAGTCTTGAATAGCGGTTGGTGCTCTCATTTACGAAACAGAAAATTTGATCAATGTATGATCTGGTGGAATCGGCCATTGGTTTAGAATGGCAGTGTGTTCTGCGTGATGCAAATTGCAGATCGATCAATTATGAATCCGATTAGAGGCGCATTGAGTGCCTTCATCCTGCTGGTTCCTCTGCTGTTTGGTGGATGCCGTGGACGGTTGACCGATCCAACCGGCACCTGGACCGGAACATTCAAAAACCCTTCGGGTGAGCAGGTCGCCTTTACGCTTGAGGTGACGAACGCGAATGGTGACTATCTCGGCAGTTGGCGCAATGGAGATGATCAGACACCCTCGACGGCGGGTGGGAGTTGGGATGGACGAGTGCTCCGTCTGCCATTCGACTACTATGATGGCGAGTTGGTGGTGACAATCGAGGGGGACCGGCTCGAAGGCCGTTTCACCAGGCAGTGGCAGCGGGAGACCCTCATCCGGCAACTGCAGGGAGAGCGCGGTGCCGCGCGACGCATCGCCGTCAACGGTGATCAGACCCTCAGCGGAGACTGGGTACTCGCAGTCGGGACCACACCCAATCAGCGGTACTGGAGAGCATCATTTCAGCAGGAAGGTTCAGTTCTGACCGGGACACTGATCACCGTCAGCGGGGACTGGGGCAGTTTCTCCGGTACCTTCAATGGTGAGGATCTCTCTCTGAGTCGCTTCGATGGCATCAATTCACGAGTTCTGAAGGGGCGCCTCCGGGCTGATGGGAGATTTGAGGGAGTCGTCGACCTTGGGCTCTATGATCCGCTCCGGCCGGTTGTCGGTGAGCGGCTCGACAGAATTAATCAGGCAACCGTGGCCAGTCTCCCTGATCCGGACAACCATACCCGGGTTGTCAATCCGGCCGAGCCATTCCGCTTCTCCTTTCCGGGACTTGATGGCCAAGTCATCTCGTCGACCGATGAGCGGTTCCGGAACAGAGTGATCATCATCTCCATCACCGGCAGCTGGTGTCCCAACTGCCACGAGGAGTCACCGCTGCTCGAGCAGTATTATCAGAAGTACGCCGGGCGCGGACTTGAAGTGGTTGGTCTGGCCTTTGAGTATACAGGAGAGGCGACGCGTGATCTGGAGCAGTTGCGAATCTTTGCCCAGCGCCACCGTCTCACCTATCCATTGCTTCTCGCCGGAACCACTGATGATGGTGAGATCGGGCGAAAGCTGCCCCAGTTGGTCAATTTTGGCGCCTATCCGACGACGATCTTTGTCGGGCGGGACGGACTGGTGCGTCGTATTCACACCGGATTTGAGGGAAAGGCAACCGGAGCGCGACATTTGCGCCTCAAAGCAGACTATGAGTCGCTCGTCGAGCAGTTGCTTGCCGAGTAGCCTCTCCGTCTGCAGCATCCTGAACTGCCTCCCCGTTTTTTATCAAGAGAGTTCTGTCATCCGTCGGCTCGTGAGTCTGGCAGCGGATTGACCGACTCCTAACAGGTCGCCGGGGACCCGGATCGGCAATTGGATCTGGGACAGTCATATACCGATTACTGCTAATGCAATATTGGAGGATAGCGAATGAAGGACAGAATTAATCGCCGTGATTTCATCCGCCAGAGTGCTGCGACTGGCGCGGCACTTGGGCTTGGAGCCAACAGTGTCAGGGGAGCAGTCTTCAATTACGACCGGGCCAATACCCCGGCGGAGAAGATCAACATCGGTTTTATAGGAGTTGGAGCCCGGGCACACCAGGTTATGGGTGATGTCCTGAGCATGCCCCAGTTCGAGGTGGTCGGTATGTGTGACGCCTATAAGGGGCGTCTCGACAGGGCTCTTGAGCGGACGGGTGGACGACCGAAAGTCTACCGTGATCACCGTGAGCTGCTGGCGGCGCCGGGTATCGACGCCGTCTACATTGGCACTCCCGACCACTGGCACAAGGATCACGCGATTGCCGCCCTGGAGGCCGGCAAGGATGTCTATCTCGAGAAGCCACTCACCTACACGATTCCCGAGGGAATCGAGATCATCAACGCGGTCAAGAAGAGCGGCAAGATCCTCCAGGTTGGCAGCCAGAACATCAGCACGCCACTTCAACAGAAGGCTCGGGAGATCATCGCCTCGGGGCGGCTGGGCCAGATTACGATGATCCGCGCGAGTGTCAACCGCAACTCTCCCGGCGGAGCCTGGCATTACCCCATTCCACCCGATGCGAGCGAGCAGACGGTCGACTGGTCGATGTTTCTTGGTTCGGCTCCGAAACGATCCTTCAGCCTCGAACGTTTCTTCCGCTGGCGCTGCTTCTCCGACTATTCGGGAGGCATGGCGACCGACCTCTTCGTTCATCTAATGACGACGATCCATTACATCATGGGTGCTCAGGCGCCGGAGATGGTCGTTGCCGCCAGTTCACTCTATCGCTGGAAGGATGGGCGTGATGTTGGTGACACGATCAATGCGATCCTCCAGTACCCGGAGGGATTCACGGTCAATCTGAGCGGGACGTTCAACAACGAGTCGGGTGGAGAGCAGGGATTCCAGGTTCTGGGGACGAAGGGGAGTATGACGATCGGTCGTCGTCTCAGTCTCGTCTCGGAGGTTGATGGTGACGATAACGGATGGATCGTCGATTCGTGGCCGAGTGAGCTGCAGAAGGGCTACTATCGTGATCCGAAGGTGATCGCCAGCGAACGTCCGAACCGCTGGGATCCAAATGTCATCGCCGAGGAGGAGAGCTGGCGTGGGGTTGGCCGCAACTCGACGGCGCTCCACCTCGAGAATTTTGTCAAGGCGGTCAAGTCTCGTCAGCAGCCGGTCGAAGATGCGCTGGCCGGCCACCGGGCTGCCGCCGTCCCCCACATGATCAATCTGGCTGCAAAGCTGAACAAGCCTGTCTACTGGGATCGGACGAAGGAGAGCCTCAAGTCCTGACGATGCCCGCGGCTGGCCTGGAGTGGCGGGGGAAACACCCCCGCCACCATCCGACGCACCGCGACCAGAGGTTCGACATCCTGAGTGTTGATCCCCAATGTTACTCTCCACCTCTCACCAACCAGACCGGGTATGTCGGGCTGGACGGGAGGGGGATTTTACAGATGGAGGCTCCGCTGAGGGCCGATTCGATATCTTCCAATGAAAAGACTCCAAAATTTTGCCGGTCTTCTCTTACCATTGTTACTTATCCTGGCTGGGACATCCTGTCGGCAGGATGCCCACTCTGAGGCCGTGCCCGCCAGCACTGTCCCGGCCGCTGCAGTGCCCGATCAGACGGCAATCGAGAAGGCGGTGCTTCGTCTGGTTACCTATGATGGCTGCCGTGATCTGACAGCCATGATGCACCTTTCTGGAACCGATGCCACGGGGAAGAGGCAGGAGATCGACCTGCGCATCGAGCGGCAGTTCGATCCACAGGTGCAACGAACATTCCTGAGCGTCCTTGCGCCGGCGGAGGAGATCGACAAGGCGCTGCTGGCCATCCAGACGGCTGGCCAGTCGACCGAGGCCTTCTCCTATCTGCCAGGGTTGAAGAAGCTGGCCAGGCTCTCATCGAGCCGGACCGTCGGGTTCCGTGGTGCCAGGGTGACGGTACAGGAGCTGCTTGGTCTCGAACTTGCCCAATATGACTTTGAGGTAGTCGGTCTGACCGAAGAGAAAGGTCGCGGGCTGGTCAAGATTCTCTTCACCGAGAAGCCTGATCTTGGAATGGCTTTCCCGCGGATT
>CAIOZW010000169.1 GCA_903862855.1 uncultured Acidobacteriota bacterium | reverse complement strand
GCTCCTCCCATACTGACGTACTATATCTGCATGACACTCTGCACAGGCCTCCGACCCGGCAAATTGAGTCCCCTCTGGCACCTGTGTCGGAATCCACCGCCTGATCTGAGCCGGTGAACCTGCGAGCACAGCAAGACCGGCCACGAGAATAAACATGGACATGGTCATTCGCTTTCGCTGGAGGTTCCGTTTCATAAATAGTTTTCAGATTTTATTGATCAAATCTTTATCGAACAATTTGGGCAACTGCGTCAGAATCTACTTCAGGAGCGGTATGGAGGTGGGCGATGATCTCTTCTGCCGCGCCGTGGTCAGTCGTTCGATGGTCGACTTCACACGTCGCCCATCGGCTGGCCTCTTCAATCTGAAGTAGAGCCGTGCGAGCAGAACCTGCGCCGGGATGGAGTCCGGCAGGGTCTCCACCGACTGCTCAATCAGCCGTAACGCCTCATCCGTCTTTCCCAAAGCCTGCATAACCTGTCCAAGATAGTAGAGGACGACTGGATCTCCAGGTCTCAATGCCAGAGCTTGCCGCAGCAGATTCCCGGCTTCATCTAAACGGCCATCTTCACGATAGAGCCATCCGAGTCGTGCATTTGCCTGAAAATGGCGTGGATTGATCTCCAATTCTGCCTTGAACTGCTCAATTGCCAGCTGACGATTCCCCTTTAAAAGAGATATTGCCCCAAGCTGTGCGTGGGCAGTCGCCAGCTTTGGATTGAGCTTCAGGGACTGCGTCAACTCATCAAGAGCAGGCTGAAGCTGCTTTCGGGCCAACTGAAAAGACCCGATGAGAAGGTGCGCCTCGGCCGTGTCGAGATTCAGAAAGACCAATTCTATAAGACGCTCAACTCTGTCGAGCTGATCATTCTGCAAATAGGCATTCGCCAGTGCATAGGCCACTACGTGATTCTCTGGCTGGCCACGATATGCATATTCAAGATTCTCGATCGCCCCCTTCAACTCTCCCTGTTCAAAATGGCTGAGTCCTAGCAAAGAACGCACCTGCAGATTATCCGGCTGGATTCTTATTACTTCTGACAGCTCTTTGCGTGCCTGATCGAACTGCCTGATCTGAAAATAGGCGATCCCCAGATTGAGTCTGATCCGGTACTCTGCCGGTTCGAGCTTGAGAGCATCACGATATCTGGCAATGGCCTGCTCGTACCTGCCCTGACGAGCAAGGATTACACCAAGGTTCGAGAGAGCATCCATCCTCGCCGGGATAAGCTTCAGAGATGCCTCATAGGCTGCTTGAGCTCCGGCAAGGTCGCCTCGTCGCTGCAACTCGACTCCCCGCCGAAACTCGGCGTCCGAATGCCGCAACACTTCATGATCCTGAAGCGGAAGAATGCCGAGGATCAAAATTGTCAGTAAGATGCCTGAAGTCATGACTCTGGACAGCCCCTCAACCAATCAAGTTGTAAGAATAATGCCCTTCACATCTCGATCGAAGCTCGACTATGGACGGCTTCCAAGCGTGTCGCGGATCAATTGCAGTGTCTCCTCACGTTCGAGACCGGTCAACTCCATCCTCGGCAGTCGGACCCTTTCATTACCCATCCCCAGCTCCTGCTGAACCAATTTGATCAACTGTACAAACTTCGGAACCGTATCCAGTCTCAACAGTGGCAGAAACCAGCGATAGAGTTCAAAGGCTTTCTGGTGTTCACCAATCATGGCATAGTTGAACAGATCGACTGACTCCCCCGGCAGAGCATTGACCAGTCCGGCGATCCACCCGACGGCTCCGGCGGCAATCCCCTCGACGATTGCATCATCGACACCAACAAAAAGGGCCAAACGATCACCAATTAGTGAACGGATTGCCGTCACCCTCCGAATATCGGTGCTCGACTCTTTCACTGCAGCAAAGTTGTCATGTTGATCAGCCAGCTCCTGAATATGTTCGGGCAGGAAATCGGTACCATAGGCGACCGGATTGTTATAGAGCATACAGGGGAGACTGGTCGCCCGAAAGACCTCGGCAACATGGGTCTTCATCTCGCGCCAGTCTCCCTTGTAGACGTAAGGTGGGAGAACCATCAGGCCCGAACACCCCTTGCTGGCGGCCATTTCAGCCATCGCAATTGCCTCAGCTGTACTCAGGGAGGAGATGGCGGCAACGACTGGCGCCCGATCATCAACCGCTCTGACGATCGTCCTCCAGAGCTTGCCCCGCTCATCAAAGGTCATCGTATTTCCCTCACCAAGTGAGCCGGGAGTAACAATTCCACGACAGCCATGATCGACCATCCACTTTGCGTGGCGAGCGACAAAGTCGTAATCGATCTCGAGCGACGGCGTAAATGCCGTCGTCATTGCGGGCATTACACCCTTCCATTCCATATTCATTCCTTGCTCCATTCTTGAGTATTTTGTCCTTCTGCCAATTCGGCTGTCAGAAGAAGAGTATCGAGTCGGGCCGCAAGTGCTGGAGGACGCACCGAATCTGGCTGCCAGCCAAGGAGCATCTCAACCGCGGGTCCGCAGATACGGCCTTGACAGGGTCCCATTCCACAGCGGCTCTGAAGCTTGGCCGCTTTCCAGGAGCGATGCTCACGCAGGCTACCCAAAGCGACATCCTCACAGCGGCAGACGATTGTCTGGTCTGATGGCAGTTCTCGCAACACCGCGGTGCTGGCAAAAGTTTGATCGAGAAGCCTCGCAAATCTCCGTGCCCGATCCCTCCGCCTGAACAACCTTGCTGCGCCAGGCAGATTACCGGAAGCCATATACCCGGCAATCCGCCCTTCGAGAATTGAGAGTTCGAGCCCCCCGACACCTGTCGCCTCGCCGGCACTGTAAATATCCGGCTCCGAGGTTCGCTGACTATTGTCGACGACCACCCGCCCGGCTTCGATCCCGCAATTGAGCAGACTGGCCAGCTCAAGGTTCGGGAGAAGATGAAAGCTGCAGGCGAAATAGTCACACTCTACCTGCCAGATCTTTGCCCCCTGCTGCAGGATTACTCGTCGAACCTTATCCTCACCGTCAGCAGCGACAGGGTAGCAGTCGGTCAGATAGGGTATTCCGCTGAGTTGGCGCTTGAGAGTGAGAGCCTGCCCGAGTCTTGCCGGATTCGAGAAGAGCGAGAGACCGAATCTGATCAGGCGGCGACGAGGGGCTTGTTCGGCAATAAGAACTACCCGCGCGCCGACCTGCTTGAGATAGGCTGCCACGGCGAGGAGAAGCGGGCCACTTCCTGCAATGACGATCCTTTGGTCAGCAATCTTCAGCCCTCCCTTGACGAGCGCCTGTAGACCACCGACCCCTGTCACATTTTGAAGTGTCCATCCCGGAAATGGGAGGAATCTCTCACGTGCCCCGGTTGCCAGGATAAGTCTCTGGTAGGAGATCGGAGTCGCTCCGTGAGGGGTCTCGGCAATCAGCCGCCCTTTGGCAGGGGCGGCGATGACGGTTGCCGAACTGATCAGATTGACCCGTTCGCGAGGAAGCCGATTCATCAGAACCCGAAGTTCCGGGTTCTCTCCTTTGATCTGGTCATGCCGCCAGATCTGTCCACCTGGATGTACGTTTTCATCAACAACTGTTACCGAACTGGCTCGCTCCAGCGCCGCCACAGCGGCCGAGAGTCCGGCAGGCCCCGCTCCAATGATGCAGATGTCGGATTCGACAGAATCTCCCATCAACCGCTCAGCCATCGGTTCGCACCTCCATTCCGGAACGACAAGGGACAAGGCAGCTCCGGGAATGGAGAACACCATCGATCTCGACCCGACACTCATAACAGATTCCCATCCCACAGAGAGGACCACGTCCGGCCCCGGTCACCGAACGCCGGAAGAGTGAACGACCCGCATTGAGAACTGCGGCGGCGACCGTCGTTCCACACTCGACCTCGTGTACTGTTCCATCGATGAGTATCGTCACCTTTTCAGCCATGATGAATATCCTCACGAAGAGAACGATCAGGAAAATATGGTGCCGTGGGTATCTGTGATTGACGACCAAGAATCTGATCAACCAGCAGCTCTGCTGTCCCAAGTGAGGTAGTAATACCCAGCCCCTCGTGACCAGTCGCCAGCCACAGACGACCATCTTCAACTTCGACTGGACCGATCAAAGGCAGGCTGTCTGGAGTTGCGGCCCGAAAACCAGTCCAGGTGCGAATGATCTTCAGCCCCGTCAGATCAGGCATATACTCAACCGCACGCTCCAACATCCATTTCAACATAGGTGCCTCAATCGCCGGATCATCTACACCGAACTGACGGGAGGATCCGATCAGCACCTGCCCGGTTTGTCGTGGCTGTACATTGAAGGCGACCGAATCGCTGGTCACGGCGTGGGCATTCTTGAGGTATCCAAGTTCAATCAACTGGTGATTGACAAATCCAGGGTATCGATCGGTTATTGCCAGGTGCCCTTTTCGGCGCTGTACCGGGATACCCGGCGTGAGACCGGGCGACCAACTGCCGGTCGCGTTGACAACCACCCCGGCAGAAACAGTCGTGCCATCAACAAACAGGGCCCCGTGTGGATGAATCGCGCTAACTGTCACACCTTCACGGAGAACCGCTCCGGCATCGTTGGCACGATCGATCAGGAACTTTGCAACAACGGGCGAATAGACAACGGCGTCATCCGGTACCAGTAAGCCTCCAGCCAGTCCGGAGCGAAGATGTGGCTCGGCTTCGGACAACTGGCGCGGATCGAGAACCTCGACCCGTACATTTCGAGATTCATAGAAAGATCTCTTCCGCCCCACTTCGGCCATTTCCTCATCATCAGCTCCGACCCAGAGCGTACCACTCACCTGGTACTCAGCAGATACCGGGAGAGAATCTGCCAGGTCCCGCCAGAGCTGAAGCGAGCGACTCGTTAGCGCAAACTGAGCCTCTGAATCATCCATCACCACCAGATGGCCCATTCCGGCCGCAGTCGCTCCCGCCCCAATCACTCCCTTTTCGCAGACACATACCTTCAGTCCTGAGCGTACCGCCTCCAGTGCACAAGCGGCTCCGACAATACCACCACCGATGATCAGCACGTCGAAGGTCTCACCGCTCATCGCCGAATCCCCATACAAAATGGATCGCGCTCATCAAGGATAAGCGTCGACTCGGCATTGACATAGGCCGTCCCTTTGATTGTTGGATATACCCGGTCATCACGCAATGCTACGTAACCCTCGAAGACACTCCCAACGATGCTCTCCTGGCGCCAGATCTGGCCCGGCTGCAATTTTCCTGCGGCGAAGAGACTGGCCATTTTTGCACTCGTTCCCGTTCCGCAGGGTGAGCGATCGTAACTCTTACCCGGGCATAGTACAAAATTACGACTGTCAAGATATGGATGGGATGGCGGACCGAAAAGCTCAATATGGTCGATCGGTTGTCCTCCCTCTCCGGTCACCCCTGCGGCTGCCAGTGCCTCCATGATTCGGGCAGTGAACTCGGTCAGATGATCAACACGCGGCAGACTCAGTTCCTGACCATGCTCTTCGATCAGGAAGAACCAGTTCCCACCCCACGCAATGTCACCAGTAATGGCTCCGATTCCAGGCACATCGACAGTGACCTTCTCACGATAACGGTAACTTTGAACATTGAAGACCGAAACCTCACCCGACTCGTGAAGGCGGGCCGAGATTCTCCCTACCGGAGTCTCTACATAATGCTCTCCCGGACCGATTCGCCCGAGATGTGCCAAGGTTACGATGAGACCGATCGTTCCGTGTCCGCACATCCCAAGATAGCCGACGTTGTTGAAAAAGATTACGCCGGCAACGCATTCGGGATCTACCGGATCGCAGAGCAGCGCACCAACCATGACGTCCGAGCCGCGTGGCTCATTGACCACAGCACTGCGAAATTCATCATGAAATTCCCTGAACCGAGCCACACGTTCGACCATCGAACCAGCGCCAAGATCCGGGCCTCCGCCGATCACGACTCGCGTCGGCTCGCCACCAGTATGTGAGTCGATCACCTCTACCCTTCTCACCATTTCGGTCATCATTCATCTCTCCCGGGATCTGATCTCTGTTTGGTGAAGTTTAGTCGATTCATCATTATTCGCAAAGATTAACCAGATCGACCATGCAAGAGAAATTTAAGGAGTGACTGTCCCTGATTTCGATAAGGCTTTAGATCACCAAAACAATGGTCTGAAATCCCGCAAATTTCAATTCGTTCAAACTGCTACGCTCTGCCCCACCCTAATCGACAGAGAGAATCAGCGCCGATCCCGCAAACATAATAAAAGCACCAGTCAACTTGCGGACAAGATCTTCCTCTTTGAAGAAGCGCACTCCAAAGACTACCGCGATGAGGATCGAAAGTTGAAAAAGTGCCAGAGCTTCGCCTACCGGCATCCGGCTGAATGTATAGTTGGTTGCCAGGACCATCAGGGCAATGGAGGCAGCAAGTGTCAGATGACCAACCACTGCCCAAGTGTCAATCCCGATAGATCCTTCGCGGACATTCTGGCCTTGGTCCCCCATACTTTGATCACTACGCCAGACTTGATGAAGTAGAAATGCAAAGATAGATCCACCAACCGCCCAGCTTGCAAATGCCAGTCGCAGATTGGAGTGGAGGATGACCTGTTTATCAAAGACAGCCTGAATCCCGGTCAGAATTAGTGCCAGGATCCGGTAGCGGATCGCCGGTTCAAGCAGAATCCTCGAGCGCAGACTCGACTTGACTCCACCGAGCAGATGGTAGCTGCCGGCAATGATCAGGACTATTCCCGGCACTCCACCCCTTCCGGGGAGTTCCCCGGCAATCAGAAACGCGGCAACAAGTCCAATCACCGACTTCCACGCATTGATTGGACCGAGCAGGGAGAGATCCCCTGTACGGAGTGACCTGATCAGATATCCATTGCCAAGTGCTCCGGTGATGCCGGTCAGCACGGTGTAAAAATAGAACTCCCAGCCGAGTGCCGGCTGGGGCTGGCCAATGATGGCAGACAGACTGAACAGCGCCAGGATCAGGTATGTGTTAAGGTTGATAGAGAAGGGATCATGTCCCTTCAAGGTCAGTCTCTTCTGGAGAAGATTGGCGACCGGGTTGGTGACAATCCTGACCGCCACGGCAATTGGCAAAATCACTGCCGTCATTGAATCAGCCCACATGTGAAAGGCTCCAGAGAATGGAGATTCGAGATTGAGTGATGATCATTCAGCGATTTTTTGGAGCTGGAGGCGGATTCTGGCGCTCCCATTGAAGAAACTCCTCGACCGTGTAGAAAGTGGCTCTGTTGTAGAGTCGACCTCTATCTTCAACCAGTTCTGTCCAATCTGCGCTACCGTCGTCACCTGTCCGTCGCCTCCACCTGGCAAGTCTCCGATCCATCTCAGCCTGAAGCCGAGAGTATTCAGGATCTCCAACCAGATTGGTCTGCTGGTAAGGGTCTTTCAGCAGATCGTAGAGAACCCAGGGGCGGGTCTTCTCTCTTGCATACATATAGCGATCAGTCCTGATCCCGCGCCAGGAATGGGCGGTCTCATCACCCTCAAATGGGCCAAAGATCTGGAAAAAGGCCGCATCCGGGAGCGGCTGTGACTGCCCAAGCAGAAGTCGTGACAGATCTGCCCCCTGCATTGAACGTGGCGGCTTGACGCCACACATGCTGAGCAGCGTCGGAGCAAAGTCGACATGTGTCAGGAGGGCATCTGTCTGCTGGCCGGGCCGGACCCGATCGGGATAGCGGATGATGCCCGGAACTCGAATCGATTCCTCCCACGGTTTGCGCTTCAATCTTCGCCCTTGTGAGCCAAGCATGTCTCCATGATCGGAACTGAGGACGACGATCGTCTGTCGATCGAGATTCAACTCGCGCAGCGCAGAGAGAAGTCTTCCAACCTGATCATCGACGGCTGTAATCTGTGCATAATATGACGCGATGTCCTGGCGACTTCCCATCCTTGTTCCATCGATCCAGTTTGGACGCATAATCAATCGGAGAGGATCATAAAGAGCCTCATAACGACCTGGTGCCTTGTAGGGGTCGTGAGGAGGTCCCATCTGCAGCATCAGAAAAAATGGCTGACTTCCCTGGGCTTGCAGAAACTGGATCGCCAGATCCGTCCAGCCTTCAGCTTCATACTTTCCCAGTCTGATCGGTGTTGGGTCATCCCGGAAGTAGTGGTTGTCAAAATGGCGATGAGAACACTCGTGAGCGGCCCAGAAATCGAAGCCCTGGCGTCGCTCCCCAGGTGGAACATAGCCCGGTTCACGTGGTCCCCCATCCAGATGCCACTTGCCGATAAAACCCGTCCTGTAACCGGCATCCCGGAGCAGCTCGGCGATCGTAATCTCACTTTCACGTAACCGGAGATCATTGGCCACCATTCCATTCCGATGTGCATATTTGCCGGTCAGAAGATTGGCTCGCGCCGGACAACAGACCGGAGTATTGGCAAATGTCTGTCGAAAGAGCATTCCCTCAGCAGCCAGGCGGTCGATGTGTGGAGTGATGACATCCGAATTACCCATACACCCCAGCGACTGTGCGCGTAACTGATCCGGTAGAATGAAGAGTATGTTTGGCCGCTCCCTCATCTGCCCATTGACTACCGCTACCAGTATCGTCAGAAAAAGTGCGGATCTTATCGTCACCAGGACGATCTCGATGATGCCACGCGATTCTTTTTTCATAAGCGATCATCCCCTCAGTCCAGCCGGCCTGAAACCGATCCGACTGTCAATCAAGATCATTGAGAATGGAGACAAGATTTATCGATCGAAGCATTGCATAATGCCCGGAAAGAGAAAAGGGGCAGTAATCTTTCTGTGAATGCTTCATAGACGAAAACTCCCCCTTACCATCACTGGTTCAACGGTACATCCGTCTTATAAATCCGGCACTGAACGAGCATCTTTAATCCTGCCGTTTGAAATGACCGCAGTCAGGGCCGGTTGAAATGATCTCACCAGAGGTTGGGAGAGTCCTTGAGTGTTTCAAATAGCCTGAAAATTGAGGTAGAGTGTTTTATATATAAAATAGATACGGGGGAGACCAAGTCGATGGCCAAGCGTGGCAATGTGCTGGTGGTGGATGACGAAGAAGTGATGCGTGATGTCCTCGAGAGCCTGATCTCGGCCGAGGGCTATCGAGTCGACCTGGCCCGGACAGGTGAGGAGGGTCT
>CAIOZW010000168.1 GCA_903862855.1 uncultured Acidobacteriota bacterium | reverse complement strand
TAACCCCTGTCTTTTCAACAGGATGTGTATTACCGCCCGACACTGTGACAAGAAATGAAGACATCCAGGCAAGTCTCCCGGAAGAAGAGTGTCCACTCCTGAGGACACTCCTACGCAAAGGCTTTTGGTGAGAAGTATCACCCACTCTGAAGTATGGTAGTGAGTAAAATCCCGACACGGTTCCCGCCCAGGCGGCTGACAGATGTGCAGACGGCAGAGAATTGCCTGGATATCGATCGATTGTTCACTGGCATAGTGGTTGCAGGATTGGTTACGGTGGCTGGCCAATGCTTCCGTCACCAGATCGGGTCCACAGATCACCCAGAGAGGGTGATCTGTGTCAGGGTCATCTCGATGGCCTTCAAGAGGGAGGATCAGAAATGAACAACTGCTCGCAGAGAGAATCTGAAGTTCCGCTCCGGGGGAACGGCGAGCTGGTACTGGTTGTCGACGATGAAGAGAGCATGGTCGAGGTGACACGACTCGTCATGGAGAGGTCTGGTTACCGAGTCGTGACAGCAGGGGATGGGGTCGAGGCAATCAGGACCTATGCCGACCTGAAGGAAGAGATCAGTCTGGTCCTGACCGATCTGGTCATGCCGTTCATGGATGGGCCATCAACCATCCGCGCGATCTGCAAATTGAATCCGGCCGCGCGGGTCATCGCCTGGTCAGGTGCCGGAGACCGGGCCCTGATCCGTGAGGCCATCCTTGCCGGTGCACGCAAGTTTCTCATCAAACCAATCACCAGCGACAACCTGCTGCGATCGATTCACGAGATACTCAAGTAGGAGAAGGGCCCTGGACTCTTCCCCGCCCGCGGCTACTTCAGTTCGTGTCGTTTATGCATGACCGCCGCACCTTCCCGCACAAACTCTGAGACTCCTGCCGCATGAGCCTGGATCAATTTGACTACCGCCGGATCGGTCGAAGACTCCACGATCTTCACCCCCCGCTCGGTTGGGATGACCTCCATGCTGATCTTCGCGGCATTTTCAAAGAGTGCGGCAAAGAGCGGATCCCAGTCTCTGATCGGCTGACGCTGCTCGAGCCGCTTCTTCATCGCCCGGGCATGAGCCGTGATGAGAGCCTGGACTGCCGGGTCGGCCGACTCGGTGAGCGTCACCACTCCATCCTCGGTGTTCGTAACCGTGCGGGTGATCTTCTGGTGAGCGTCAAAGAGGGCGTGAATCGTCTGCATATCCTGACGATGGCCCTGTCCCATACCCGGCCTGCCGGCCCCAGGCTCCTGGGCCATCACCACCGACAAGGTGGTCTGCATGATCAGCATCAGAGTTGACAATCCACTTATCGAAGTCCTCATATTTCCTCCCCAACAGAAAGTCTCTTCCGTTCACTGAGATAGTAGAGTATCGGAACGGTCATGCGCGAGAGCAGCAGCGAGGCGATCTCACCGGCCATGAGCGAGATTGCCAGTCCCTGAAAGATCGGGTCGAAGAGAATGACGATCGCCCCGACGACCACCGCC
This sequence comes from uncultured Acidobacteriota bacterium, assembly GCA_903862855.1. Classification (GTDB taxonomy): domain Bacteria; phylum Acidobacteriota; class Blastocatellia; order RBC074; family RBC074; genus CAIOZW01. Next base: position 8,781 of record CAIOZW010000168.1, on the reverse strand, counting down.
GCCGCCGTAAGCATCATAGGCCGGAAGCGGACGGCCCCGGCGTCGATCACTGCCTCGGCGAGCGGCATCCCCTGTTTCAGACGAAGCTCGATGAAATCGACAAGGATGATCGAGTTGCGGACGACGATCCCGGCACCGGCAATGAAGCCGATCATCGAGGTCGCGGTGAAGAAGGCACCCATCATCCCATGCGCCGGCAGAATGCCGACGAGCGAGAAGGGGATGGCCGCCATGATGGTAAGAGGTGTCTTGAATGATTGAAACCACCCGACGACCAGAATGTAGATGAGGATCAGCACGGCAGCAAAGGCGAGACCAAGATCGCGGAAGACCTCATAGGTGATGTGCCACTCGCCATCCCACTTCATTGAATACTTCTCGCCACTGAAGGGTTGTGATGCGACATGCCTTTCGAGCCGATACCCCTCGGGAAGCCTCAGATTGTCGATCGCCTCGTTGAGCTTGAGGATGGCATAGACCGGGCTCTCTTCACTGCCGGCGACGTCGCCGGTGATATAGGTCACCGGCATGAGGTTCTTGTGGTAGATGCTCTTCTCGTTCTTCACCTCGACGATGCGCACCACCTCGGCGAGTGGAACAAGATTTCCGCGATCTCCGGCAACCCGAATCTGCTTCAGGTTGTCGAGACCCGATCGGTCGGCCCGTGACATCTGGAGAACTATCGGCAGATCCTCTTTCTCGACCCCGACTGGAGTTCCCCCTGGTCCAGACAGACTGGCTGATGGATGAGCGATGCCGACCGGCAGACCATCGAGGGCGATGCGGAGCGTCGTCGCAATCTGATCTGTCGCCACTCCACTCAGCGCCGCCTTCTCGTGATCGACCTCGAAACGATAGCGGATCTGGTCATCCTCGACATACCAGTCGACATCGACTACCCCGTCTGTCCGATCGAAGATGTCGCGGATCTGCCGGGCAATCTCGATCTGCCGCTGGTGGTCGGGACCATAGACCTCGGCCACGATCGTCTGGAGAACCGGCGGGCCGGGCGGCACCTCGGAGACCTTGACCCTGGCCTGGTAACGCGCGGCAATCTGCTGGATCATCGGCCGGAGACGCTTGGCTATTTCGTGGCTCTGCGCGTCGCGGCGATCCTTGGGGGCCAGATTGACCTGAATATCGGCAACGTTTGATCCCTGACGCAGGTAGTAGTGGCGCACCAGCCCGTTGAAGTTGAACGGTGAGGCCGTTCCAACATAGGTCTGATAGTTGGTCACTTCCGGAACCGTCCCCAGATAGTTGCCAATCTCACGGGTCAGTGCCGCCGTCTCTTCGAGTGTCGTCCCCTCTGCTGTATCGATGATCACCTGGAACTCACTCTTGTTGTCGAACGGTAGCATCTTCACCCGGACGAAGCGGAAGGCAAAGAGCGAGACCGAGGCGAGCAGAAGCACGACTACCAGGGTGAGAAAACCGTTTCGCCAGCGCGGTTCCCGGATCAAACGGTTCATGAACTGCCGGTAGAGGCGGGTTGCGGCACCCTCCGTAACCTCATCGTGATGAGCTGCGTGTCCCTCTTGAAGATCCTCAGCCCGCCGCAGCAGCCGCAGGCTCGCCCACGGAGTGACGATGAAGGCCACCAGCAGAGAGAAGATCATGGCCGCCGATGCCCCGATCGGAATCGGGCGCATGTATGGCCCCATCAGTCCACTGACAAAGGCCATTGGCAGAATTGCCGCGATCACCGCAAAGGTCGCGAGAATGGTCGGATTGCCGACCTCGTCGACCGCCTCGATGGCGATGCGAATTACCGACCGACCGCGATTGCCCGGCAGATGGTAGTGGCGGGCAATGTTCTCGACGACGACGATCGCGTCATCGACAAGGATGCCGATCGAAAAGATCAGCGCAAAGAGCGTGATCCGGTTGAGTGTGTATCCATAGAGATAGAAGACCGTCAGGGTCAGGGCCAGCGTCACCGGAATGGCGATCGCGACGATCCCCGATTCGCGGAAACCGAGCGTCAGCCAGATGAGCAGGGCAACCGAGACGATCGCAATCAGCATGTGGAAGAGCAGCTCGTTCGACTTCTCGCTCGCCGTCTCACCATAATTTCGCGTCGGGGTGACGACGATCTCGGCGGGAATGAGGGTCCCCTTGAGACTCTCGACCTTCTCCAGCACCTGTTCGGCAATGCCGATCGCATTCTTCCCCTTCCGCTTGGCGATCGAGATCGTCACCGCCGGTTGAAGTCCTGCCCCGGGACGTCTCGCCTCGGTCGCCTGCCCCTCTGCAAATCCAACATAGTCGGCCGGCTCCTCCGGCCCATCCTCGATCCGCGCGACGTCACGCAGATAGATTGGACGCTGCTTGATCGTGCCGATCACGACACCGCCAACCTCATCAGCCGAACCGAGAAATCCGCCGCTGTCGACGAGATATTCCCGGTTACCACTCGCAAAACTGCCTGCCTGCACAAATCGATTGGCCTTCTCGAGTATTGGAAGGATCATCGCCGGTGCGACATTCCACGCCGCCATCCGCGCATCATCGAGAATGATACGCATCTGACGACGCTGTCCGCCAATGATCTTTACCTCCGAGACATCGGGGACCTCCTTGATCTGGTCATGCAGCTGCGCCGCAACCTGCCGCAACTGATAATGGTCATAACGAGCACTCGAGAGGGTGAGGGCGAGGATCGGCACATCATCGATCGATCGGGGCTTGATGAGTGGCGGCGTCGCTCCCGGCGGAATGAGCTCATAGTTGCCCATCATCTTCTGATTGAGCCGAATGATCGCATCCTCTTCATTCTGGCCAACGAAGAAACGGACGATCGCCATCGACCTCCCTGGTGAGGAGGTGGAGTAGACATACTCGACACCCGGAATCTCCCAGAGCAGCTTCTCCATCGGACGCGTTACCCGCTCCTCGACCTCACTTGCCGAAGCACCGGGCATCTGGACCATGACGTCGATCATCGGGACGATGATCTGCGGCTCCTCCTCACGCGGCAGCAGCAGCACTGCACCAATCCCGAGCAGGATCGAGGCCGTGATGACCAGTGGAGTCAGCTTGGAACTGATGAAGGCCTGGGCAAGCCTTCCGGCAAATCCTGTCTCTCTCATTTGACCTGCACCCCTTCCCGCGCGATCCGTGAACTCTCGGCAACGATCGTCACCCCCGCATCGAGCCCGGAGAGAACCTCGAGGCGGTCACCATCCTGGCGGCCAAGGGTGATCAGACGCAGGTTGGCGATTCCCTTCTCATCTATCACATAGACTCCAGTCAGCTGGCCTCGTCTCACCACCGCGTTTGCCGGTATCGACAGCCCCTTTCGCTCTCCCGCCTGGAATTGAACCCGGCCAAACTGCCCCGAACGTAATGACGGATTGGCCGGTAGCTCGATGCGCACGGTAAAGGTCCGACTGGCTGGATCGGCCGCCGGAACAATCTCGACGACGCGACCGGCCAGCTCGAGCCCACCCAGCGAATCGATCCCGACTCTTGCCGCAGTGCCCAGCGCGATTGCGCCAAGCCGCGACTCCTCGACCGTCGCCTCAAGCCGCAATCCACCCGATCTTCCCGTCCCCTCGATCGTCAGTAATGGCACTCCGGGAGCGGCCAACCCGCCAATCTCGGCCTGCTTCGAAACGACCAGCCCCTCGACCGGGGAGGTGATCCGGGCATACCCGGCATAGATCTGCGCGGCCTCGACATCGGCCCGCGCCTGATCGATCCGCGCGGCGACCATCTGCCGTCGCGCGACGATCACCTGCTGCAGACGGTCGGCTCGCTCAACCTCGGCCAGCGCCACCTGCGCCCGCGCCGCCACCTCGTCATACTCCTGCGCGCTGACCGACTTGCGCTCACGCAGCCCCTGGTACCGCTTCAAGGTCGTCTCGGCCAACTGCCGCTGCGCCTGGGCGGCACTCTGCGTGGCCACCGCTGCCTTCAGGTTGCGCTCCAGCTCCTCGGTCCCCCCCTCGGCCTCGCGTAATCCGGCCTGGGCCTTGACGAGCTGCGCCCGCGCATCCCGATTATCGATCTCGACCAGCACCTGGCCAGCCCGCACACGCTCACCCTCGCTGATCCGCATCGCGACGATCGTTCCAACCAACTTCGATGAAATGACCGTCGAGGTCTTCGCCCTCACCACTCCCGGCGCCTCAAAGGTCGCCCCTAACGATTCGGACTGCACGACCGCCGTTGCCACGCCCGTCACCACCGGTGGCTTCTCCTCGACCACCGGCGCACGCCCCCCGCACCCGGTCAACATCCCGTAGATCAGACTCAACACCGCCAAGCCCTGGAGCTTAAAAATATAGATCCCTGATTTGTTCATATTCCTGTCCACTCTCTCCCCAACTACCCATTTCGCCACCCTCAGGAGACGAACGCCTGAACATCGGTCAACCGTCCCGTGACCAGCAGAACCTGCGCATAGCCTACGTAGTAGTCATAACGCGCCGCAATAACCATCATCCGAGCCCTGGCCAGCGTCGCCTGCGCCCGCAAAACCTCGGTCATCGTTGTCAATCCCTCCCGGTAACGATCCTGGACGATACGCACCGCCTCGGTCGCCTGGGCAATCATCCGCTCGGCGACGACCATCCGCTCCCGCGCCGTCAGAAACTGCTGCCGTGCCCGCACTACCTCAAACCTCACCTGGTTGAGCAGATGCTCCTGCTCGGCCGCCAGCATCCCCCGCGCCGCACGAGCCTGATCGATCCGCGCTCTTCTCCCGGCATCAAGCAGGTTGAAGGTCACGCTTGCCCCAATCGCGTAATCTCCACTCCCATTGACCCAGTTGTTCCGGCTCACCCCAAAATTGGCAAAGAGGTCGACCCTTGGCAGATACTCACTTCGCGCTCCCTTCTCACCAGCCATCCCCGACTCGACCGCCAATCCTGCCTGCCGCACATCTGGTCGGTTTTGCAATGCCGCCCCAATCAGCTCGGCCACCTCCTCCGCTTCAAACCTTTTGCCAATCAACTGGCCACTCACCTGCTGCGGCGTCTCGATCGAGACCCCCAGCGCCGTATTGAGCCCCGCTCGCGCCGTCACCAGCTCACCCACCGCCTGCACCTGCTGCTGGCGCATCTCCGCCAACTGCACCTCCGCCGCCAGCAGATCCGCGACCACGGTCGTCCCTGCCTCCACCCGATCCCGACTCACCTTCACATCCGCTTCCGCCAGCCGCACCGTCTCATCTGCCACCTCCTGCCGCACCTGCGCCAGCATCAGACCATAATAGCCACGCAACACCTCGTATCTGATCTGCTGCCCAATCTGCTCCGCCCGCTGGTCAGCCTGCCCGCTCCGCAATCCGGCCTGCCGAATCCGTGTCCGCGCCTGAAACTGATCAAAGAGCGGCGCCCGCACCGACACCCCAAAGCGAAAATTGGTCAACCCATCCGGATTGTTCAACCGCGGCAGGAAGAGATTCCCCTCCCTGAACCGCGCCTGCTCCAGCAATGATCCAAAGACGAAGACCGGATTGTTGCCGTTGACCACCGTCTCACTCATCTGGACCATCGGCCAGCGCGAACCACGCGCCTCCGCCTCCTGCGCCTCTGCCATCTCTCGCCCTGCCCCAGCCACCCGCACCAGCGGATGGCTCCGCATCGCCACCTCAACCGCCAGTGGCAGCGTCAACGCTTCACGATCCTGCCCGAACCCCGTCCCGGCCAATACCACCAGACACGCCAGCAGGATCTTCACACTCCCGGTTACTGATCTCATATCACCCCTTCACCCCGCCTCAGACAGCTTCGTCACGAACCCCAAGCCTGCGCAGAAGAGTCATCATCGGACACCAGTTCGAAAATGCCGACTGCATCAGATTCAATGCCACGAAGGCTGTAAAAAAGAGCCACTTCGGACTGTGGTAGATACTCAACAGAATCGTCGCCAACACAAAACTCCCCGCAATCAACCTTAAAAATCTGTTCACTGTCATTCTCTGTCTCCTCTCCAATCAACCTTTTTTCTCTGACTTTTGACGGTCCGTCTCCGGATTACCCTCAACTCGATGCTCGCCCTCCGGGCGACATCCTACCGGACTCGCTCACGTCCCCACCCCCATCCTCGGCAATACCCACTTCATCAGCACGAACCACGCCGCGAAGAATCCAATCATCAGGACCCAATCGGGTATACTCTCCATCTCCAACCTCCTCTCTCCACCTCACTACAAACCTTCGATCACCCGGCGTAACATCTCGTCGACCTTCCCCGCCGCCCCTGCCAACTTCTCGTTTCCTGTCACGCTCATCATCTTCTTTGCATCGATCGCCGCCACCACCGACCGACCACCCTCGTCGTAGACGATCACATTGCACGGCAACAACAATCCCAATCCCATCTCCTCCTGTAACGCCTGATGTGCTATTCCCGGATTGCAAGCCCCAAGTATCTTGTAGCGACGGAAATCGACCCCCAGCTTCTCACGAAACTTCTCGTCCAGATCGATCTCGAACAGCACTCCAAAACCCTCACGCTGCAACGACGCCCGCGTCCGCTCCAGCGCCTCCTCCAACGTCACCTCGAGCTCCCGACTGATTCCGTACTCCATTGCGTCTCCTTTCATCCTCTTCTCGCTCCTCTTCTCTGCTTCACCACAAGTCCAAAATATTCTGTTGCCTTGCGGTGACAGGTTGCGTTAAACTCCAACGTGGTTGACTATATAACCACATACGCATATAGTCAAGCAGATTTTTCAGGTAAGATTTCTCAAGAAATAAGAGAGATCAGAATGGAGTAAGGAGTGAAGAGAAAAGAGAGTAAGCGAGAGAAGAGAGAGATGAGTGAGGAGGGGCTGCAGCTGGTCGCGGCACGGTTCCGGATCCTCTCTGATCCGATGCGTTTACGGATTCTGCAGTATCTGGAGAGTGGCGAGCAGAGTGTCAGTGCGATTGCCGCCGCGGTAGATTCAACGCAGCCAAATGTGAGCAAGCATCTGAAGATACTCCAGGAAGGGGCATTTCTGACGCGTCGTCAGGATGGGAATACCGTCTACTATGCGATTGGAGATGCGACAATATTCGCCCTGTGCGACCTGGTCTGTCAGAATCTGGAGGAACGGCAGGCGAAGAGGGTGACGCTCTATCGCTAGGTGTTGTACCGGATATCCCGGAGCGACGCAAAAGCCGTGGGCGATCGTGATGATGACGTATGGTTCGTTTGCGAAGAGAGGGGTTCGCGGGGTATTCTCTCTAATTCACATCAGAGAAAGATGGGAGACCATCTGAACTTCAACAGCGAGGAGATGGACTGAACACCTATGCCGACAGACTTGGAGAAGCTGCTCAGCCAGCAGAGTGATGGGGACTGGGCAAAGACGATCGAGGAACTGCAGCCGGCGATCCACCCGGTCGACCGTAGTGCGACGCGAATCTGGTTCTCATTCTTTCCAGTGAAGCTCTTCCGGGCGCTGAGCGAAGCGGAGGATCCGGCAGCAGTTGCGAAGCGGCTGATTCTGAAGGGCAACTATCTGTTGCGTGATCAGATCGACAGCTCGGCCGAGTTCCTCTATGGTTATCGTTACTGGCCGGAGGTTCGCAAAGAGGTTGCGGCCGCAGGTGCGGCAGGAAGCACTGGATCCATTGCCACGCAGATCCGTGCCGTAGCGGCCAGTCTGGCCAGCCGGTTGCGGATCGACGAGTCATTGCTCACCGGCATCACTGCGGTCGGGTTTGGTACCCTGCAGCAGACCGGGCTGGAGGTCTTCAGTCAGCCGGCCGGGTCCGCCAATTATGGCCGGAGCTGGCAGAAGTCGCCCGATCAGATCGTAGCGGAGCGGCAGCGCGATGACGGCAAGGGGCTCTTCGGATTTCTCAAGTCGGTCGATCGGGAGTTCTCGGTCAACTTCCGCGAGCAGGAGTCGGGATGCAGCTTCAAGGTGGTCAACTCGCAGGATTTGACCATGGCGGCGGCGGCCGATCAGCGTGACTGGCATACGAAAGACAGCCGCTGCCGACCGAAGGAGGGTCCGATCCCGGTCGAGTGCCGGACAGCCGCCTGTGGAACCTGCTGGGTCGGAGTCCTCTCCCCAACCGGGAAGATCTCGGAGCCCAACCAGCGTGAGATCGATCGCTGGAAGTATTTTGGCTACGAGGGGTTTACGGCAGATGGCAGCTCACCGGTCAGGCTGGCCTGCCAGCTCAAGGCCTATGGTAACGTGACGATCGTCATCCCACCCTGGCATGGACTGCTCGGCAAGCTCGACGATCCATCAGCGAAATAAGTGTCAGACAAGATCTGTCCCGGGGCCTCACCAGTCGGTCTGGTGAGGCCTTTCTGATTTGTGCTCCTGGCCGGGCGCACGAATGAAGAGGGGCAACCACAAGGGTTGCCCCTACCGATCATATTTCCCTCGCCTCGACTGAACGCGCCTGTAATCAATGTCACGATTTCGTCGGGGCAGGGCTTGTGCCTGCCCTCTTTACTGGTCAAACAGATCAGCGGGGCAAAGTCAGAAAAGTGGTGAGCCACAGAGTCCTGCAGGGTGAATCCCGTAGCATCTTCAGTCCTGATCAGATGTCCCCCCCCCAATCTCCCCTGCTCTTCTTTCCGGCTATGGCGCAAGAGCGGCACGATAGCCCTTCCGGGCGCGGACGACATATTCATTCCGATCGACACGGACACGGATCTGGCGCCAGGCACCATTCTGCTGGGTATTGGACGGATAGTAGCTGAGGGCATACTGCTGCCGCAGCTCCTCGGCAATAAGGCGGAAGCCGCTCGCGATACTGGAGAGGCTCCCGGCTTCAGAGAGTCTTCCGCCAGTAACTTCGGCGAGGTCACTCAGGTACT
>CAIOZW010000167.1 GCA_903862855.1 uncultured Acidobacteriota bacterium | reverse complement strand
GGCGATCGGGTTGCCCGAGGCCCGTGACGCTCCTGCCAGTGGATCCTGCTGCGTGAAGCCTGCCGTAAAGTTGAAGACGCCATTCGCGTTCCCCGGATCACGCGTGTTGTTCCGGAAGAGCCGCCCCTCGAAGCCGGTCTTTAGCGAATGATCACCCATCAGTTTTGAGACGGTCGTCACAAAATGGTAGACCGTCGAGGCCGGTGAGACTCGGGCCGGACTCGATCCCAGGCCCTCATAGTCCGTGAAACGGAACTGTGGGAAATGGTTGATTGCCTGGCTGATGAAACGGGCCGAGAAGCCCAGCTTTGAGAGATCGAAGTTTGAGCCGAGAGTGTTGCCTCCCGGAGCCGTAAATCGCGCCACACCCAGTCGCGCATCGATCACGGTCGTATCGTTCACGGTATGTGTCACTCCGGCGACCCCATTGTAGTTCTGACGAACGAACGGGACGTTCCCTGATGGATCGGCCGCATTGCCATAACGGAAGCCGCGCTCCTCCTCCATGCGGTTGAAGGCCATCCGCCCGAAGATCTTTGTATTCTCCGACCAGTTGTAGTCGCCTCGTCCCGAGTGTGCATTGAAATTGTTGATGAAACGCGGAACCGCCGAACTGTTGACGTAGTTGTTGAGTCCCAGTGAGTTGCCGGCCGCATTCGGCGCAGGGAGAAAGGCCAGGGCGGCCTTGGCAACCGGGTTGACCCGGTTGGCCGGAATGATATTGCCAGGGAATGGATCACGGATCAGCTTCCCATTCGCGTCGGTCCGGGTCGTCAGTGGATCGTAGATCACCTGCAGCTGACCATTGGTCTGGAATGTCTGCGAGAAGTCGCCGTTCCGCTGCAGTTGGGTCGGAATCGAGGTCGTGAAAGGATCCGGAATACTCTGGCGGATACCCTCGTAGGAATAGGCGAAGAAGAGCTTGTCCTTCAGCACCGGTCCGTTGATGTTTCCACCAAAGGTGTTGATGTTCGAGCGCTGCCGTTGAATGCTGGCCCGGTTCGAGTTGAAATCGTTGGCGTTCAGCAATGTGTTCTGGACATACTCAAAGAGTCCGCCGTGAAACTGATTCGTCCCCGAACGGGTGATCGACTGGACCACTCCGCCCGTCGTGAAACCGAACTGCCCATCGAACGGGTTGGTGACGACCTTGAACTCGCCAACCGAATCGACCGTCGGCACGAACGAGATGGCCCCCGCCTGATAGGTCGAGGTGACTCCATCCACCTGGGCGTCATTCTGTCCGCGTCGCCCGCCGTTGATGACCATCGAGGTACTGCCCGCAATGTCAAAGGGGCGCAACCGCGTCACCGATGCCGCAATCTGCACTCCGGGAACCGACCAGGCAATCGCGAACATGTTCCGTCCCTGCAGTGGTGTATTCAAGACCCGTGTCTCATCGATCACCAGCCCACGGATCGCTGTCTCGGTCTGCAACTGCGCGATGTCTTCACGTACCGTGATCGCCTCGTTCACATCTCCGGTCTGCACCTGCAGACCCAGCGTCACCTGCGCTCCGACCTGCAGCACGATCCCCTCTCGCAGCAGCTTCCGAAAGCCGGTCTTCTCGACCGTGACCGCATAACTGCCCGGATCGAGATTGCGTAAGGCATACTCGCCGTCTTCTCCCGAGGTCGTCCGATAGGTCGCATTGGTCGCCACGTTCCGCGCCGTGATCGCTGCCCCCGGCACCACCGCTCCACTCGCGTCGGTGACCTGTCCGGTCACACTGGCGCGAAACTCCTGGGACCATGCCGGCACAGCCAGCATCAGTACCACTCCGAGCTTCATCAACATGAGCACGGGTCCTAGTTTCATTTTGCTCTCCTTGGTAATAAATCCAACTTCTCAACTTGTGGAGGGCCCACTCATCACCGAGGGTTATCTATCGCGATTCCTCTGATGGTGATCCCTCTGACATTCCGACTTTACGAATCGATTCAGCTTGGCATTCCTGCCCAGGCAGATCGTCTCCGGGCATCGGCTTTGTCTGATAAAACTGCCTCATCACAGGTGTCCACCTCGCGTGAAAACCTGCTCCAGTCAGGCAGGTCAAGCATGCCGTGAGTTGGAAATCCGACTCACGGTCAAGACAGGATAAGTATGATTAAGAACTTAATGAGAGGTATGTTGATGCCATCCGGCCATGACCGTGGTTAGGGCTGATGATTTCAACTCGACTCACCCTACAGGTCGGATCAGGTTGATTGGTCTGACCAGTGTGTGGGGATATTATGCCTGTCCAGGACGACTGTCAATAATTGGACGCCAGTATTACGGTAAATCAGGATCCTCCCGTTGCAGGGCATAGACTGTAGGGGCAGGCCTTGTGCCTGCCCCAGGTCCTGATTAATACCTGCGTTGGAAGCAAGTCAGGATCCGGGGCGGTTCACGAACCGCCCCTACAATCGTGTTATCTCAACAGGGCCGGTGATCGCACCAATGTGATGGTGTAATTTGTGGCGTGTGTAGGGGCGGTTCGTGAACCGCCCCAGTCTTTCGCCGGGTAAGACTCTCCCAGAGATCTGGTTGGTGTCTCGATTTCACCCTCCGATGGGCATTGTTGTCAGGATCAGGGCGGTTCACGCCCCCCCTGAATCTCTCGTAATTGGGCGCGTCGACCGTCGCGCCCAATTTATCGACCACCACTTTTCAGAGGCCGGAGTATGGAGTTGACTTCATCCGCTTGGCCTGCCAATAATCCCCACTCAGTCAAGCAGACCATCACGACCCAGGGAGGATCGAAAGTTATGCCGGATATTGACCGGGAGATGGAAGAGGATGAATCCTGTCAAGAGGAGAAGACGATCACCACTGAGGAGTTCTCGATTCTGAATGAGCTCTTTGATCGCGGGGATGTCGAAGCGGACATCGAGGGTGACTCACTGACCCTGCGGGTGCAGATCGAAGGCGAGGGGCAGCGCCGCTTTGCACGGATCAGGCTTCTCCCTTTTGCCCACCAGCTGGCCCATCGAGTACTCGAGACCGGCGGCGAACACGAGATGCTGACACTGATCGGCCTGCTCGATCGCATGAAGGGAATACTGACTGAGTATCTCGAGACGGATGATCTTTCGTCGACCGTTGAGGTGATCGAGGAGCGTCAGTTATTGGAGGAGTTGGAAGAGTATCGATCGGCATAGTCTTGCCGGACGGGCGTAAAGCCCACATTGTGAGGCTGAAAGCAGTTCTCGCGCCGGACGTTGAGCATTGTGGGGAGGAAACTTGAAGCGGGAGTCGGTGGGACGCGTCGGTGGGGATCGTGGGGTAGTCGTCGATGCGTTTGAAGTGTTTCAACGTGCGGCGCGAGATTGGCGGGAACGCGATCGGCGCCCCGTCAGTTGTCTCCTGGTCCATTCCGGGTCGCTGGCCGATCACTCGACCTGCCGGAGATGGGTTTTAAAGAGCGGAAGGATTATCTCCTTCTTCCTGCTTACACAGAGTTAGTAAGCAAAGACCGTGCCAAAGGTCGGCAGCGACAAGAATAATCTCTAAACGATTGCCATACATAGGGTTAGGCCTTGCGGTCTCTGCCGGGCCGCCACGAGATTGTTCTAATGACATCGAGAGTTGACATTGGATGTGACTCAGGCATCAGGATTGTCTTCTAATGTTGACAAATGCTGCCTGAAATTTGACACCTCCAGGCTCTCGAGATTCCGGGTAATCTACCAACAGAGAAAAATATAACACTCAAACAATTGAGGCAATTGAGGCTGATCATGCCACTTTCAATAATTCTCTTTGTGCTGGTGACCGTTCTGCCGTCCATGGGGTCAGAGGATCGTGATCTGAAAAGGCTCTTTTCACAGGCCGGGATAAACGGAACCATGGTGATCGAGAGTCTCGATGGGCGGCGTCGTTACCTCTTCAATGCCCGCCGGGCGGGTGAGCAGTTGCCGGTCGCCTCGACCTTCAAGATCTTCAACTCCCTCATTGCTCTCGAAGAGAATATCGTCACCGGGCCGGAATCGATCTTCAAATGGGATGGAACCAAACGGTGGATGGCGGATTGGAACCGTGATCAGACGCTGCGCAGCGCCTACCGTCTCTCCTGTGTCTGGTGCTACCAGGAGCTGGCCCGGCAGATCGGGCCGGATCGATACCTGGCTCACCTCGGTCGGGCTGGCTATGGCAGTCTTCGCGCCCCCTTTGACCTGACCGGTTTCTGGTTGGATGGCACCCTGCGTGTCAGTACCTACCAGCAGATCGTCTTACTCCGCCAGATAGTCAACCGGTCACTCCCCTATCGCGCATCATCATATGACGCGCTGCGGGAGATCATGCTTCAGGATCAAGGCCCCAAATTTGCATTAAGAGCAAAAACGGGCTGGTCCAATCTCTCCAGTCCCGGAGTCGGCTGGTATATCGGCTATGTCGAGACACCCAACGGGGTCTGGCTCTTTGCGCTCAATCTCGACATTCGGACGGATGCCGATCTGCCGCGACGAATCGAACTTGCCCGGGCCGCGCTACAGGCAAAAGGAGTCCTGCCGTGACCGGTTCTCACCATCCGATCGGAGAACAGGGCCGCTCGGGCAGGGAAGCGCCGCAGGCTGCAACTCCCATTCTTGAGTGATTGGAAAATCATTTTTGTGACGATATTATCTCTATTTATTTTGGATGTCCCGTTACTTTTCCGGACTTTCCGCGAATCATCTGTATAATGAATAACCGTTTCGATGCGGAACGCGTTACTGTTGATTTTCAATGGAGTCCTGGAGAGACAAGAGGAGCCACTCCCGCTGACTGCTATGCCATTTGAGCCGCGACAAGGTGAGATAATCGGACCGTACCGACTCATGGAGAAGATCGGCACGGGGCAGTTTGGCGTAGTCTGGAAGGCTCAGAAGTACGAGGTGATCGCTCCGCCTTGTGCGATCAAATTCCCGACTGGCCGGAAGAGCGACCTCGAATCGGTCATGAATGAGGCCAAGGTCTGGATGCGGGCGAGTGGCCATCCAAATGTGGTGACCATGATCGAGGCGGGTGTCTTCGACGGGCAACTGATGATCGTCAGTGAGTATGTCCAGGATGGCTCGTTACTCGACTGGCTGGATCGTCACGGTGGCAAGGCCCCGACGACAGAGGCGGCGGTCGAGATGATGATCGGGATCCTCTCCGGACTGGAGCATCTGCATAACCAGAAGATAATCCACCGTGATCTCAAGCCGGCCAACATTCTTCTCCAGGTGGAGACGCCGCGGCTCGCCGATTTTGGCCTGGCGCGGGTTCTCAACTCGATGACCAGCAGCATGACGATTGCCGGCTCCCTCCCCTACATGGCCCCCGAGACCTTCCGGAAGATCCGGACAGAACAGACCGATCTATGGGCCGCCGGAGTAATCTTCTATGAGATGCTCTCCGGTCGCCTCCCTTTCAATGGTGACGATCTCGCCTCGACGATGGGCATGGTCATCAATCAGCCGGTTCCGCCTCTTCCAGCTCCATTGCAGGCGAGGTTTGGAGCGATCATCGAGCGGGCACTCGAAAAGGACATGTCCCGACGATACCGGACTGCCGGTCAGATGAGAGATGCCCTCCGCGCCGTCACCCAGGGGACCCAGGGGGCGGAAAAGGTCTCCACACCGCCAGGACCGACACGAGGTTCCGGCTGGCTCGACTGGCTGGCAGGACTTCTCTCACCACGACCGCAGCCCGAGCCTGAGCCCGATCCAAATGCAGTCACCGAGGAGCTTGCAAACGGAGTTGGGCTGGAGATGATCCGGATTCCCGGTGGTCAGTTTGTCATGGGATCGGCAAGGCGTACAGAGAATCAGTACAATGATGAGGGGCCACAACGCAAGGTGCGTATCCGTGAGTTTCTGATTGGGCGCTATCCGGTGACTCAGGCCCAGTGGAAGGCGGTCATGGGAGCCAATCCGAGCTACTTCAAGGGGGAACGGCTGCCGGTTGAGAATGTCAGTTGGGATGATGCGCGTGAAT
>CAIOZW010000166.1 GCA_903862855.1 uncultured Acidobacteriota bacterium | reverse complement strand
CCGACAATAGTCGAGGTTGTAATCGTTCCTGACGCTTGGCCTGACGCTTGGCCTGACGCTTGGCCTGACGCTTGGCCTGACGCTTGGCCTGACGCTTGGCCTGACGCTTGGCCTGACGCCTGGCCTGACGCTTGGCCTGACGCCTGGCCTGACGCTTGGCCTGACGCTTGGCAATTGACTGAAAGCTCTTTGCGTCATAACATCTGATCTATGCAGCGACCATTACCCAGTGAAATTCCGGACAAACTCTTCTTCAAGATTGGAGAGGTCTGTGAACTGGTTGGTGTGCAGGCGCACGTTCTGCGTTATTGGGAGACCGAGTTCCCAATGCTGCAACCACAAAAGAACCGCGCGGGTCAACGCACCTACCGTCGTCGCGATGTCGAGATGGCCTTGCGCATCCGGCAGCTTCTCTATGACGAGGGCTTCACGATTGCCGGAGCCAAGAAGCGGCTTGCAGCAGAAGGGCGGGCCGGCACCTCCCGACTGAAGATCGTTCCGCCCGGAGCAACCCTTGAAGATCTGCTCCCGGAAGTGGCACCTGAGGCCCTTCAGGGCAGCGCATCCCCACCGGCAAGCACCGAAACTCCCCAGCCTTCCCGCCTCTCACTCGAGACGATCCGCAGGCTGAGGAGGATTGCGGAAGAGTTATTGACAATGATCGATGGTGATGCTAAAAACTAGGGTCTTGGGTTAATTACCCAGGATCGCGGGACGTGGCGCAGCCTGGTAGCGCGCTTGCTTGGGGTGCAAGAGGCCGTGAGTTCGAATCTCGCCGTCCCGACTCTCTTTTTGATCAAATCAATTCAACGTCATCAATCTGAAAAGTGGCTCCGGGGCGCGAAATTGCTCCTGAGTCGCTTTTTTACAATACACTCAACATCATCGCTCTCTCCCTGGGCCCCTGCTATTCGAAACATAGGATCGATTCTCCTCAACCTGCCTGATGCCAGGTGTGTCCTTCACTGAGCCAAGCAGGGTGAACGGGAGTCGGAATCGACACGAGATCAGAAGACTTGAAAATCCTGGAGTAAGACCAATGAGATATATTGCATCATCGATTATGCTGACCCTTTTTGGAGTGCTGTTATCTGTTCCCGGTTTTGCCAACAATTCGGCCCCCGTCGTGAAGATACACTTGAGCCAAGGTAATCTTAACGGTGGTAATATTCATCTGGTCAAGGTTGAGACCGATGAGAACGGGCAGACATCCTCAACCAAACCCCAGCAAGGCAGTGTCGTTGCAGATCCCGACTCTCCAAACGTGCAGAAGGGAGGGCCCAAGCCTGGTACAGTTGTCGCTGATCCTGACTCACCCAACGTGCAGAAGAGTGGGCCAAAGCCTGGTACGGTTGTCGCTGATCCTGACTCTCCCAACGTGAGAAAGCGTAGGCCCAAACCAGGTGAGGTCGTGGCAGATCCTGACTCTCCAAACGTGCATCCCCGCAGACCCAGGGACGGTAAGATCCCCACCAATCGTAATAAGCCCGGCCGCCCTAACAGCCGTCCCCCCATTAAAAGCCGGCAAAGATGATGATTGGACAAGTCATCCCCGTGGCCCGTCATGAAGCACCCATTCAGGGCATCTCAAGAAAAGGGGGTATTGTACCTCGACAGGATGCCTTAATATGGCACTATGTCTGATGCCGCGCGAGGTCGATGCTGTTTGGGTGATCAATCCGCCTTTACCGCATCGCGAGAGAATCCCAGCTCCTCTCGCCAATTTCTGATGACCTTCACCAAGTCCAGTCACCCTGAAATAATCACCGTGTGCGTAGTAAGGGGAGAAATTTTGGAATAACCAGATTAAATCAACTCCCTGCCAGATTGTGAGGCAGAGAAGGAGACTGGTTCCATTCAGAAGAGTGATCGACCTCACCAGCCGGAGATATCGGAATATGACCACTTTTCCGCCAATCCAACCATCGCCAGTCGAGAGATTCGTGGCCATCGGCGATCAACAACTGGACCAGGACAAAAATTCCCATTTTTTTTAGAACCACTTGGTCACTTATGGCATCTATGTGTTGATTTAATTCAAAACACGGCATTAGCAAAGAGGTGCGTGCATGAAGCGAGACTATGTCTGGAAGAAACAGATCAAAGCCGGAGCCGTTCTGTTACTTGTAAGCCTGCTCTGGGTGGGGATGTGGCCGAGCGAAGCGGCTCAGGAAGGGGCGGACTGCAGTTATCTGCAAAAGAGGGAGTCGCCCGAAGAGGTTCGGGCGCGACATCGCGAAGAGTTGTCGAGAGCGACCGAGGAGGTGAGCGCCCAGGTTGGTCCTGGAACGGCGCTGGAACTGGCCGCCCCGGAAGAGTTACCTCGGAAGAATGTAATCGATACGATCCTCTTCGACCGGATGGTCCGAGACCGGGTAGCCTCGGCACCGGTCATTTCTGATGTCGAGTATCTGCGTCGTGTCTACCTCGACCTGACGGGAAGAATCCCCACCGCCACGGAGACCACGACATTTCTCGCCAGCCGTGATTCCAACAAGCGTGACCTGCTGGTCGATCAACTGATCGGCTCGGCAGAGTTCATCGACAAGTGGACGATGTTCTTCGGTGACCTCTTCAGAAATACGGCCCGATCGACCAATGTGACGCGTTACACAAATGGACGAGACGCCTTCTACACCTACCTGCGCAATGCCGTCGCGACCAACAAGAGCTACGCCTTGATGGCGCGGGAGATGATCAATGCCAATGGTGACAGCTATGTGACAGGAGAGACCAACTTCATTGTCGGTGGAACGATCCCGATGGGTCCGCCACAGGACAGTATGGATGGACGAGCGGTCAATATTGGAAGCATGTTTCTAGGTATTGGAGCGATCGATTGCCTCCTCTGCCACGATGGCGAGGGGCATCTGGAGGGGGTGAACCTCTGGGGATCGAGGCGGACGCGGCAGGATGCCTGGGGAATGTCGGCCTTCTTCGCCCGAACGCGGATGGCGCGGGAGCTCTTATCCTCACAGCCGTTCATCCTGAAATACACGATTTCAGAGCTGCCGATCGGCGAGTATCAGCTCAACACCGATTTTGGCAATCGTTCCGAGCGTAAGCCGACCAATGGCCAGCAGGCTATAGCGCCGCGATACATCCTTGGCGGAGGGACTGTCAATCAGGGTGAGACACGACGCGAGGCAATGGGCCGTCTGCTGACTGCGGACCGACAGTTTGCCAGGGCGGCCGTCAATTATCTCTGGGAGCGAATGATGGTCGAGCCGCTGGTCTCGCCATCAAACGGGTTCGATCCCGACCGGCTCGATCCGGCCGTGTCCTTGCCCTCCGGGTGGACTCTGCAGCCGGCGAACTCCGAGCTGCTCGAGGCTCTGACAAGTGAGTTCATTAAACAGAACTATAACGTCCGAGCCCTGCTTGGACTGATCGCCAAGTCGACGGCCTATCAGTTATCGTCAAGTTATCCAGGCAGCTGGAACCTGTCGATGACACCATACTATGCGCGTCGCTATGTGCGCCGGCTCGATGCGGAAGAGATCCACGACTCGATTCTCAAGGCGACGGGAATGACGGTCACTTACCAGTTGCGGGATGGCCTCAACAATGCAACACGGACGGTCAACTGGGCAATGCAGTTGCCCGACACGGCCGAACCCCGCGGTATCGCGCTGGTTCAGCAGTTTCTCAATTCGTTCATGCGTGGCGATCGCGATGCGAAGCCACGATCGATGGAGCCAACCATCCTCCAGGCGCTCAATCTGATGAATCATCAGTTTGTCATGAACAGGATTCATCAGGTAAATACCGGGTCGAATGTCGCGCGGCTGCTGGGAAACACGGCGCTGACGCCTGAGCAGATCATCAACGAGCTCTACCTGGCGACACTGACACGTTACCCGTCCCGTGAGGAGGTCGATCGACTGACGCCACTCTTTACTTCGCAGGGGCGCAGACAAGCGACCGAGTCGATTCAGTGGGCACTGCTCAACAAGATGGACTTTATCTTCAATTACTGAGGAAGGGAGCGAAGAAAGAATGAACAAACATCTTCAATACGGACACCGTTGCGAGATCTGCTCACCAGAGCGCGGAGGTAATTCACCTCTGACGGGACCGGTCTTTGGGCGACGTCATTTCCTGCAGCTGGCGGGCGCAGGGGTCGCTGGCTTCATGCTCTCTCCACTGGCTGGGGTACAGGCCGCCGAGGGGCCCAGTATCTCGGGAAAAGCACGCAACTGCATCTTCATTCTGATGGCCGGAGCGCCAAGTGGCGTCGACACCTTTGATCTCAAGGTAGGGTCGTGGACGCCGGCAGATTTCAACCCAACAACATACAATAATGTTCTCTTTCCACAGGGGCTCATGCCAAATCTGGCCAGCCAACTGGGGCAGCTGGCGATCATCAGGAGCATGCGAGCACCGGCGCTGGTTCATCCGCTACAGCAGACCTGGGCGCAGATCGCCAGGAGCCCATCATCCGCTCTTGGCAAAGTCGCCCCAAATATCGGCAGTGTAGTGGCGCTCGAATTCGAGGCTCAGCGCGAAGCTGGCCAGAAGCTCCCCGTCTTCGTCTCGCTCAACACGAATGGCAACGTCGTCGGTCCAGGCTATTTTAATGGCCTTTATTCACCATTCGACATCACGGCATCACCAACCGGGCTGGGCAATCTCAGTAACCCGGATGGGCAGTCCGTATTTGAGAGCCGGTATGCTGTGCTGTCGGCCCTCGATTCAGGGCTGCGCGGCAACTCCCCGCTTGGTGGAGATGTCGGGACGATGAGCAGCTTCTACGAACGCGGTCGGAGTATGATGTACGATCCAAAGGTCGAGGAGGCCTTTCGCTTTACCGCCGAAGAGCAGGATCGTTATGGCAATACCGGGTTTGGCAATTCGTGCATTGTCGCCCGCAATCTCCTCAAGGGTGATCAGGGGACACGTTTCGTCCACATCAGGTTGGACGGCTGGGATCATCATCAGGACATCTACGACCGCGTCGACGGGATATATCCGATGGCAAGGTCGCTCGACAGTGGGCTCGGAAAGCTGCTGGAAGACCTCGCCGCATTACCGGGCAAGCGAGGCGGGACGTTGCTCGCCGAGACGCTGGTCGTGGCAATGGGTGAGTTCGGACGAACGGTCGGACCACTGACGGGCCAGAACGGACGCGACCACTTCTTTCAGCACTTCGCGGTGCTGGCGGGTGGTGGTGTCGGTGGTGGCCGGATCATCGGCGAAACGACGGCTGATGGCTCGACCACAAAGGAGCCCGGCTGGTCGCAGAACCGTCCGGTCGCTTACGAGGATATTGCTGCGACGATCTACTCGGCACTCGGCATCGACTACACGAAGAAGCTCAATGACGATCCGATCGGTCGCGGCTTCGAGTATGTCCCGTTCGCGAGCGAGGGCGCCTGGTATCCGGTGGTCGAGCTCTTCTCGCGTGACCTGCCGATACGTCAACCTGTGGTGCCTCGTTCCGGCAGTAACGGAAGGAGAATCTCCGGTTGAGTTGGCAGAATCTGAAACTGTCTCTCCTCTGGGGCAACGATGTCGATAATGACGAGGGATCCCGAAAAGTAGACCGTCGCAAGTCTCCCTGCTCTTTGACGGTATTGTCACCTACTCATGATCGGAGTAACCTTGGCGGGATAGATCGGAAAGGACGGCAGTCGCTAATGCTTAACCGACAGATTGTGTTATTGCTTTTGCTGATCATTCTTCCGGCAACGACCGCGCAGCCGGGCCCACAGAAGAGACTCAACGTGCTGTTTATCGCCGTCGATGATCTGCGCCCCGAATTTGGAGCCTATGGCAGCACGCAGATCCATTCGCCCAACCTTGATCGCCTGGCAAGAAGTGGGATGACCTTTGACCGGGCCTACTGCCAACAGGCCGTCTGTTCCCCCTCACGGTCATCGCTCTTGACAGGTGCGCGGCCCGACACGACTCGGGTCTGGGATCTGGTGACCCACTTTCGCACGGCCATGCCCGATGTTGTCACCCTGCCGCAGCACTTCAAAGACAATGGCTATTTTGTCCAGGGGATGGGCAAACTCTATCACGGTGGGTACAACGATCCGCAGTCGTGGTCCGTTCCGTGGGGAACTCCAAAGACAGTCACATATGCCTTGCCAGAAAATCAGGAACGACTGAAGAACAGCCAGCAGTTGCGGCGTCAGGGGGCAAGCGAAGAGGGAGCCCGCGGTCCGGCCTTTGAAGCCGCCGACGTTCCCGACAACACCTTTCAGGATGGTGCGGTTGCGGATCTGGCCGTCAGCACACTCCGTGACCTGTCGAAAAGGGATCAGCCATTCTGGCTCGGGGTCGGATTCATCAAACCTCACCTTCCCTTTGTCGCTCCGAAAAAGTACTGGGATCTTTACGACCCGAAAAAGATTGCGCTCGCCTCCAATCCATTCCGCGCCAAAGACTCACCTGAATTTGCAGTCCTGCCCGGTGGTGAGTTGAGGAATTATCGTGATATTCCACAAGGACCGATTCCGGACGATCTGGCGCGGCAACTGAAGCACGGGTACTATGCAGCGATCAGTTACACCGATGCCCAGATCGGCAGACTTCTCGATGAACTTGACCGGCTGCAGTTACGTGAGAAGACCATCATTGTCCTCTGGGGAGATCACGGGTGGAAGCTCGGTGAACATGGTGCCTGGTGCAAACACAGCAATGTCGAGAACGATACACACGCCCCGCTGATAATATCTGCGCCGGGAATGAAGACCTCTGGCAAGCACAGCAGCTCCCTCGTTGAATTCGTCGATATCTATCCAACCCTTGCCGAGCTGGCCGGCCTCTCCCTGCCCGCGCATCTCGAAGGAGTGAGTCTCGTCCCGGTTTTGCGTGATCCAAAGAGGAGCGTCAAGACGGCCGCCTTCAGTCAATACCCGCGACAAAATAAGGGAGAGCGGCTGATGGGCTATTCGATGCGGACCGATCGCTATCGGTTCACACGCTGGATGTTGCGCAGTGATCTGACAAAGGTTGTCGCCGTTGAACTTTATGATCACCGAACCGATCCGCAGGAGAACACCAACATCGCCAGCGATCCCAAAAATGGGACGCTGGTGGCGACACTGACCGCCCAGTTTGAAAAGGGCTGGCGCGGTGCCAAAGGAGTGAAATGATGCGCAAATGGTCAATCTATGCCTGCTCCCTGGTCATGCTGGTGGCGATCGCCTCACCAGTCGCCGGGCAGACGACACGTCCGAACATCATCTTCATCCTTGCCGATGATCTGGGCATCGGTAATATCGGCAGCTATGGAGCTGATAACTTCAAAACACCACACCTCGACCGGCTCGCGCAGGGTGGTGTCCGGTTCGAGCGGACATTTTCAGCACCGCTCTGCGGACCATCGCGCGCCCTGCTGCTGACCGGGCGCTACGCCTTTCGGACCGGGATGACCGGCAATGACAGCGGTCCCCTCATCAGCCCGGCCAAAGAGGTCATGACCCCGGCCCTGCTCAAGGCGGCCGGTTATGCAACCGTCCAGATCGGCAAGTGGGGCCAACTGCCACTCCAGCCAGTCGATTTTGGCTTTGATGAATATCTGCGCTTCAAAGGCAGCGGAACATACTGGAACACCCAGGAACGCGGTCAGAGTTACACCGTCAATGGTCGCGACAGGATGCTGGCCAACGGAGAGTATCTGCCCGACCTGATGCACGAGTTCCTGGTCGAGTTCATGACAAGACGGAGAGATCAGCCATTTTATGCCTACTATTCTCTCTCCCACGTGCATAACGATATCCTGCGGACTCCTGACAGCGCACCTGACAGCAAGGATCTCTACGCGGATAACATAGCCTACATGGACAAGCTTATCGGCCGGCTCGTCGCTGATCTTGAAAGATTGAAGCTGCGGGAGAGGACGCTGCTGATCTTTGTCGGTGACAACGGTACTGTGCCTCGTGAAGCGGCGCGTTCAACCATTCGTGGCAGACGGATCAATGGCGCCAAGGGGTCGATGCAGGAGGGCGGCAGCCTCGTGCCGATGATTGCCTCCTGGCCGGGCACGATTCCACCGGGAAGAGTCATTTCTGACCTCATCGACTTCAGTGATTTCTACCCGACTTTGGCGGCGGCGGCGGGTGTCAGACTGCCACAAGGAGTGACGATCGATGGGCAGAGCTTCCTGCCCCAATTGCGCGGAGCGCGCGGCAATCCACGTGAGGCGATCTTCGTCGAGCTGGGTCGACACTGGTATGTTCGTGAGCAGGGGTGGAAGCTCGATGAGGCAGGTCAACTCTTCAATATGCGCAACGCGCCTTATGAAGAGGAGCTGGTCACGGCTCAGACTGCCGATGCCACTGCGGCGCGGAAGCGTTTGCAGGCAAGGCTGGACAAACTCAACCCGGCTGGCGGCATTCTCGATCCGGGTGATGGTTCGGGAAGACACGCCAGAAATGTGAGACGTGAGCAGGAAGAACGAGAGAAGAAGTGAGCACTGAAACCCAGCCAATAAGCACGGTGGTCAGTCAGAAAAGTGCGTGAGGATATGAACCTGGCAGAGTCTCTTTGATGACTGCCGGTAGATCACGATAGGTCGAGATCCCTATCCAGAAGCACCGGAGAGTTCGGTCGAGCCGTTCGAAAGAACTCTCCGGTCGGTCAGTGCAAGCCCGTTGAAATGGCCGCTCCCCGACCAGCCTTCATCTCCCCGGTAAATCGTTGATAACGACCTGAAGCGAGCCATCAGATCGCCAATCCGGCAAGATTCGCGGGGCCTCAGCGCTGTGCAGCACCGCTGCGCCCCATGATCGGCCAGACATCGACAATGTCGTTACCTTTGGCAATGTAGTATCGATCATAGCAGTTGGTACTCATATCGAGATTACTGCAGATTATCTCAAGCCGGTCTCCGACCTTGATCTGCTCACCAATACTGTCCGTCCAGGAGAGAATTCCGTACTCGGCACCTTCGGTCCCGACCTTGATCCAGGGCTTGCCCTTGACGATATCGGTCGGCCGGGCAAGCGCCTTGTTACCGTAATCAGTACTGACCTGGCCGGCGTGATGTTTATTGTCGACGGTCACCAGAACCGTCATCGCGGTATCAAAGTCACTATAGATCTCTTCGTTCGACTCACCACCAATCGCGTTATAGATCGAATCCATAAAGACATAGGATCCACATTCGAGTTCGGTCAGTCCAAGCCCCTTGTCGATATTGTAGGTGCCGGTCGAGCCACCACTGACGATCCCGATCGGGAGCCCCGACCTCTTCGCCAGAGCGATCGTCTCATTGACCCCGGTCAGATCAACCTCACTCTTGCGACGGCGCGCGGCAAAGGTCTTCGTATGCGAAGCATAGCCAGAGTAGGCCATGAATCCCTCGAGCTGGATATTGCTCGACTTCATGATCTTTTTGGCAAGATCGACAGCCGGCTGGCCATTTGCAATTCCCTGCCGCTTCAGTCCGGCATAGACGGCGACGGCGACCCTCGCCTTGACCCTCGCTGCTGCCGCAGCCTCCTGGACCAGCTCGACGACCCGTGGATCATCGACCACAAACATGAATGTCGGATCTTTGCGGGTCAGGGCAATGGCGCGGGCAAGATTGTTATAACTGGCCGGCTGCTTGGTCCAGAGAACTCCACGAATACCGGCATTCGACATCAGTTCCGACTCGGCAATGGTCGCCGTCGTCAGCCCGATGGCGCCCAGCGCGACCTGCCGCTTGGCAACATCGACACTCTTGTGAACCTTGACGTGCGGGCGCAGATCGATCGAGACCTTCTTCGCATGATCGGCCATCGTCTTCAGGTTCTTGTCGAAAAGGTCGATGTCGACCACCATACAGGGTGTCGGCAAAGTATCCTTGGTCATTCCTCTGAAGTCCCTGCGCGCTATGCGCTCTTCAAAGTCGGCAAAAGGGAACTTTTTGACATCCCCGCGAACTGCATATGGCATTGCGGCAACCAGCGCTCCAGCGCTGCTGATACTGCCAATACTGGTATTCAGGAACTGGCGACGAGTAAACATGCTTGTAATCTCCCCTGATATCTGGTGAACGCTGAGATGCGACATCCCCGCTTTGACGGTGCTGATGACTCTGCAGATCTGATTGCTGGTGAAATGGTGCAAATTGTCGAATGACACAATGTGCATATTCGAATATATCAGAGATCTGAAGTTGATTGAAGGATTGATGCGGGCAAAATGTCGGCCCCCCGACAAAGAGTCCAATCAATCAGGCCAGAAACCGCAGCTTTCCTCCGCACAGGTTGATCATCTCTGCCCTGGGAGTCAATCTCGTTACTCTCGACAACTTCAGCAGAGACAATCCTGCCTGAGCGCAATCTTCGCACTCCATGCGAAATGCCGAGTCGCAGTTATTCTCGCGAGGATCACAACCTCTTCGATGACCAGTTCATAAACCATCTTGTCGTCCAGCCATTTGTTGAATCAATTATGTTCGCACACTTGATTAAAGATCGGTCTGGGTCAATAATCTCGTTAGTTATCAACTTTTCATATCCTGATCGACACCAATCGGTCGTACTCCTTCATACTGAGGGCCTTAATTATGAGCCGCATCGCCACAATATTTCTGCAGGGTGTCATTATCCTCATCGGCATCGGGGCGCTGGCATTCCTTCTCTGGGAACCACACGTCGAAGGTCGAAACATCAACGCGACCCTCTTCCAGATCTACTTCAAGGATCCTTTTCTGGTCTTCGTCTATGCCGGGTCGATCCCCTTCTTTGTCGCACTCTTTCAGGGATTGAAGCTGATTCAATTCGTGGGAGACAATCGTGTCATCGCCATTCCGGCAATCAAAGCGGTTCAGACTATCAGATACTGTGCACTGGCACTGATCTGTTTTATCGCCATCGCTGAGGTGATCATTCTATTCAATGATTCGGATGATCGGGCTGGTGGGGTTATGATCGGTGTCGCCCTGACCTTCGGATCGAGCATAGTTGCGGCTGCCTCCTATCTGTTTGAAGGTAGTCTGAAGAATGCTCTCAAGAGTTGCGAGTCTTGAGCTACACCTCCCCGCACGGCTGAGAGTGCGCGGAGGAATGCCGAATGAACCCGGCCAGGCAGTCTCCGTCGGCCGGGTTCATCTCGGTCAGGTTACAGGTTGATTCGTAAAGTCCGGCCACCGGCCGGCAAGCCTCACCCTCAGGTTCCGCCGCCGCAGCCGCCAATTCTGTTCGACAATATCGCCCAGACAACGACAAGCAAGATTATTACCCCAATAGTCATTGATTCCTCACCAGATCTGGATGCCTTCTGTAGTAATCATCCTCAAATCGAGCACGTCGACGCTCCATCTCGTCGATTGTACAAGGTGCCGCCTCGAGCGTCGATGGCTGCTTCCACTTCTTTCCTCGCTCCTGCTGAATATCACGGCAAAAGTTGAGCAGCGACTTGATCTCGTTCTCCTTCGCCAGAAGAACCTGATCCTCGCGAGGCATCTCGTCCTCTTCCTCACCCGCCTCATCTCGAGGCCCGGTCTGATTCTCCGCAACTTCCTGACGTGCCCCTCGATCACTTATCGTTCGTGCCTCATCTGCGCCTCTCTTGACTCTCCTTGCCGCATACTCGGGAACGGTCGGGGCACTGGCCAGGTAGAAGCCGGATACTGACAAGACGAGCGCTCCAATTATGCATGTCCAGGAATACCGGTAGATCAGCAACAGGATGATCCCCCAGAAGGCCGGCAGCAGGGCAACGGCTCGCCACATTCCATGATATTCAGGCTGCGTGGTATAGCCACCGTCGATAAAGATGCTACCCGCCCAAATTCCCACTCCTCCCGCGAGCAGGACGATTGAACTGATCGCCTTGCTCTTCTCACGGGCAATGGCGGCTCTCTCCTCAGGTGTAATCTGATTGGTGTCGTTTAGGTTCATTGCAGGTTCCAGTCGATTGTTGACAGTTGATATTTGAGTTCAACCCGGATCTCCTGGCTGAACTGATTATTGGTAGCTACTGAAGCTGCCGCTGGTGGTTTGACGCGAATGTATTGAAGATAGATCGACTGTTTCATAGCTAGGACGATTCAGGCACACGTGTACCTGCCGGAGTTGCCCGGCTGATACCGGTGATTGATTGATAAGAGTCTATCCTCGTCGAAGAGAAAGTCAGGCTCTTGGTAGAGGCTGGCGTTGCTCTGAGAAGAGTATGGGAGGCTCACCCACTGGATCGCGGAGCTGAGGTATCCCAGTACACAGAATGTTTTCGGTCACTCTTAACACAAGCCGAAAATATACCGAAATTCTACACCAGATTCAAGCAGAAAAACTTCATGTTCGATCATATTATTTCGACTACTTTTTGAACTGGCAGAATGATGGGGCTGATGGCCCTTGGGACCTATTGGTCTTATAAGTCCAATTGGCTCCCTCGGAAATGACGGCAGACTTGCGAGCCCGGGGATCCCCGCTCGGATAAGGCAATGGGAACATGGATGGTGTTCTGGAAGTTGGCCGGAACCGCTCACCGCCCTACGGGAACCAGAAGATGGGTCGGATAGGTCCGCGAGCGGAAGATACGCTGGCGGGCCTTGACGTAATCGGACTGACGGGCCTTGAAGATATTCTCGACATAGCGCTGCGGATTGCGGTCGATGACCGGGAACCAGGTACTCTGGATCTGCACCATAATACGATGGCCCTTCCTGAAGCGGTGATCGAGATGGTGAAGATCGATCCGGTAGGATTCGATCTTGTCCGGAGTGACGGCTCGCGGTGAAACGAAACTCTCCCGAAAGCGGCCACGAAAGACCTCATTGGCGACCATGAGCTGATAGCCACCCATCCGCGGCTCGGCCGGATATTCGTTGGGGTAAACATCGATCAGCTTGACGATCCAGTCACTGTCGGAGCCGCTGGTCGAGGCAAAGAGATTGGCGAGAACGCGTCCGGTCAGCACGACATCTTCCGTCAGAGCCTCGGTCGTCCAACTGAGGACATCGGGTCGACCATCGACAAAGCGCTGATCCTCGACGAGCCAGGTTCCCCAACCGGAGCCGCCCTGGCTGGCCGGATTGTAGGTCGGTTCGATTGGGCGGGGACGGTAGGGGACGGGCTTCGCCGGGTCGGAGATATATTCGTCGTAGAGTTGTCCCGTTCCGGTTGGCGCGTCAAAAGAGAGCCGGCCATTGGCATGCAGATAGAGCCGTCGTTCACTCGTCGATCCAACCGGCGGCCACTGGTCATAGCTCTTCCACTCATTCGCGCCGGTCTGGAAGGTGATCGCCTCGCGAATGACCTGGGTTCCCTTGTCCTTCAGATAGTAGGCGAACCAGGGCGCCTCGATCTTCTCGCGATAGTACTGTGCGGTATTGCTATCGAAACGGATCCGCCCGAGACTTGAGCCCTCACCACGTGCCCAGCCACCATGGTTCCACGGCCCGGCAACAAAGAAGTTCCGCCCCTCCCGATCCTTCCCATCATGGGGTTCGAGCGTCTCGTACATCTTGAGGGGGCCGTAGAAGTCCTCCTGATCCCACCAGCCGGCGACGATCAGCATCGGCACCTTGACGCTCTTCAGATAGCCGGCCATGGCCTGCTCCTGCCAGAAACGGTCGTAGTTTGGATGATCGACAAAGTCGTTCCAGGTCGGGATCTTTCCCTGCAGGTATTTCGAGTTGACGTTGGAGAGGGCACCGAGGCGTAGATACCAGTCATAAGTATCGAGGCTGTCGAAGCTGAACCGGGCCTGCTCTCTGCCAGTCTCCATGCGGGTCGCGTATTCGAATCCATAACTGAGCCGAAAGGCTCCGTTATGGTGAAAATCGTCTCCGAGGAACATATCGGTTGGTGAGGCCTGCGGTGAAGCCGCCTTGAGTGCCGGATGGGGGGCGAGAGTGGCCATCCCCGCGGTCCAGCCAGGATAGGAGATACCGATGATCCCGACCCGTCCATTGTTTTGTCCGACATTACGCACCAGCCAGTCGATCGTGTCCCAGGCATCCGTCACCTCATCAACTATCTTTGGATCACGGCTCTCGGTGAGGAGCGAGACGGGCGAGCGCTGCATGACAAAGTCTCCCTCCGACTTGTATCGACCGCGGATATCCTGGATGACAAAGATGTAGCCGTCGGCGGCAAGTGACTTGTACTTGCCCTGGGCCCAGGCCTCGCCTGTCGGGGCCTGGTAGGGGGTTCGCTCGAGCATGATCGGCAGACTGGTCTTTTGCCCCACGGGGCGGAAGATATGGGTGTTGAGTCGAACTCCATCACGCATGGGGATCAAGACCTGCGTCAGCTCGAACTCATTGCCGGTGATCTGTCCTGCCTCGTGATCGATCGTTGTAAATCCAAGTATGACGAGGGCGGAGAGAAGATTGAGGATGACCAGTCTTTTCATAGGTGTCTCGATGTTGAAGCGTGATCAGGGAATCAGTCTATTTTCTGACGTGCGCATCATAGCAGAAACCAGGCTGATTGAGCAGGTCGGTGGGATTATACCTCAGGGACTGCAAGCCCTTCTTGCCTCATCACACGCCTTGGATCTTGCGGGTCAGATGCTCCTTGCCTGGAATTTGAACAACAAATTAAATCGTCTGGGCAATTTGGTCAGGATTTGGGGCGGTTCACTAACCGCCCCGCTCCTACGTCAGTTGCTTTGCCCCGAGGCTCCAGCGGTAGCAGATCAAGATCGAAAGGCCTGGTGAGATCGAAAAGCATTGTAATGTCAACGAGCTTGTCGTAGGATCTCCACGTCACTGATTAGATTCACTTAAGAACTGCATCATAAACAGTATCTTCGATTCAGTTTGGTCGTCTTTCTCGGAGCGGTTTAATTCTTAAATCGCGGCGCTAAATATAAGTAACTAAATATTATCAGCAACCCTAACCGAGCACATAGCTGACTGATGTAAGAATTCGTCTGTTTAGGACTTCCCTGCCCAATTGAGCTGCAGGTTGGTCGACTCTTCATTCGTGAATGCAAAGGAGACTATGAGTATGTTTGAGAGCTTTCAATACCGGTCAGGTCGTTCGATCCGGATACTCTTCGGATTGGTTGTGGCCCTGCTCTGCACCACGGTCCCATCGAGTGCCCAGGTGACGACAGCCGATCTGGTTGGCACGGTGCGTGACAATAGTGGAGCAGTGGTCCGCAACGTCAAGGTAACCCTGACCAATGTCGGGACCAATGTATCGCGCAATATCGTGACCGATGAATCGGGCAACTATGTCTTCACGGCGCTGCAACCCGGTCTCTACAAGCTGACGGCGGAGGCGGATGGATTCCGTCGGGTCGAGCGGACCGGGGTCGAGTTACAGGTCAACCAGCGAGCACAGATCGACGTCGAGCTGCAGGTCGGAGCGGTTGGCGAGACGGTGCAGATCACCGGATCGGCGCCGCTGCTCGAGAGCCAGTCATCGGTACTTGGAAGCGTGATTCAGGAGCAGCAGGTGCAGGATCTGCCACTCAATGGGCGTAACTTCATCCAGCTCGCGGTTCTCAGTCCGGGAGTGAGCGGCGCAGGTCAGGGCATGCGTGGAACGATCATGAGCGGGACGCGACCAGACGATCTGCGACCTGGGACCGAGCTCTTCGTCAATGGCAATCGTGAGAGTTCGAACAACTACCTCTATGATGGTATCGACAACAACGACCGTTTGACACTCGCAATCATTGTCCGGCCGGCCGTCGAGGCGATCAAGGAGTTCAAGATCCAGACCAACCTCTTCTCGGCCGAGCAGGGGCGTAACCCGGGTGGGCAGGTCAATGTGGTGACCAAGTCGGGCAGCAACGATCTGCACGGTACGGCCTATGAGTTTCTGCGCAACCGGGCGCTGGATGCGAACAACTTCTTCTCGAACCGTGCGCGAACAGCCAAGCCGCAGTTTCAGCAGAATCAGTTCGGCGGAGCGTTGGGCGGCAAGTTGATCAAGGACAAGACCTTCTTCTTTGGCGATTATGATGGATTCCGGCAGAATCTGGGCCGGCTCTTCGTCAACACGGTTCCGACCCTGAAGATGCGCCAGGGCGACTTCAGCGAGGTGGCCGGAGGGATCTTCGATCCGGCGACGACCGTGCAGAATGGAACGAGCTACACGCGGCAGCAGTTTGCGAACAACGTCATTCCCCGCGATCGATGGGATCCGGTCATGGCGAAACTGATCAATGCCTACCCGCTGCCGACGACCGCGGGGCTCGCCAACAATCTGGTGACGACCCCGGTGCGCAAGCAGAACTGGGATCAGTTCGACGTGCGCATCGATCATAACCACAGCGACCGAAATACCTTTTTTGGACGCTACTCCTGGTCAAAGACGGCGACGACCAACCCATACACCTTTCCGGCGGTCAATCTGGCTGGCGTCGGCAAGTCGGTCGGCATCGGCAACGAGGACAGCTTTGCCGGCACCTCGGCGCTCACTGCGCAGCACCTGGTGCTGAACTGGGTTCACGTCATCTCACCGCGTCTGATGCTCGATGTACGGGCAGGTTACGCGCGTTTCAATCTTGACTTCATCCAGGCGGATGTCAATCCCGGGGACAAACTGGCAAACAAGCTGGGGGTTCCGAATGCGAACCAGCAGGATCTGCAGGATGCGCTGCCGATCATCAGTCCGGCCGGTTATACCGGCATCGGCCACAGCCGCTCACTCCCAATCCTGCGTCGCCAGAACATCTTTCAGTATGTGGCCAATCTGACTTACAGCGGCAGTGCCCATACGATCAAGACCGGTTTCGATGTCCGTCGCCGCCATCTGACCGAGTACCAGACCAATCGCGGTAACGGTCGATTCAACTTTGCCCCGAATATCACCAACAACCCGGCCAACAATTCGGGAGGCCACGTCATGGCCTCGTTCCTGCTGGGTGCGCCGAGTCTGATCGAGCAGGACTATCTGCTGGCCTGGGTCGGAATCCGCGGCACGGAATACAGCACCTACATTGCTGATGACTGGCGGGCGACGCAGAAGCTGACCCTCAATCTGGGAATCAGATATGAGCTCGATACTCCATACAATGAAGTCGCCAACCGCTGGGCCAATTTCGATCCGAAGACGGCAACAGTGCTGATCGCGGGGCGGAATGGCGTCGGCAAGAGCGCCGGAGTGAATACCTTCAAGAAAGGTTTTGCCCCGCGGTTCGGGTTTGCCTATCAGGCGGCCGAGAAGACGGTCGTCCGAGGAGGCGCAGGAATCTTCTGGAATACGGCCGGCCACGGAGGAAACGCGCTGCGTCTGATGCGGCACGTGCCATTCGGCCCAATCTACAGCTTCTCTCCTGGTAACTTCTTTGTGACCCGTCGTGTGAGTGATGGATTCCCGACCCTGCCGGCCCTGAATCTGGCAAGTGCCGATAATCCAAGTGGGAGTGTGGTCGGCGTCGATCCCAACTATCAGCCGGGTTATGCGATGCAGTTCAACCTGACGGTCGAGCAGGAGCTGCCT
>CAIOZW010000165.1 GCA_903862855.1 uncultured Acidobacteriota bacterium | reverse complement strand
CTTCAATCGTGCGGCAGCACGGCTGCAGGGGGCGGGGTTCAAGTTCATGTACCATATCCACGGCTATGAGTTCGTCAAGGATGGCGAGGGGACGCTCTTCGATCGGCTGGCCGCGGCGACGGATGCGCGGACGGTCTATTTCGAGAACGACATCTTCTGGACGACGCACGGCGGAGCGGATCCGGCGAAGCTGCTGCTGAAGTATCCGCAGCGTTTTCGGCTGCTCCATCTGAAAGACATGAAGAAGGGGACGGTTGGAGATCTGACCGGGCACGCCCCTGACGAGACGAGTGTCGCGCTTGGAACGGGACAGGTCGATGTGCGGGGAGTACTGATTGCAGGGCGCAAGATCGGGATCGAGTGGTACATCATCGAGGAGGAGTCTCCGGAGCCGCTCGTGAACGTGCCGGCGGGCAAGAAGTATCTCGAGACGGTCAGGTATTGAAGCGGCAGGAGGATGGAGCGATGAAGAGACGGGAGTTTTTGACCGCAGCCGGTGCGGCCGTGGCGGGAAGTCTCCTGCCACCGCCGGCAGAGAAGATCATCGACATTCACCAGCACACCCATTACTGGGGGCGAAATGATGACGATCTGGTCCGGCACCAGCGGATGCTTGGGGTGACGAAGACGGTGTTGCTGCCAGCGGGTTCACGGTACGGGCTGGAGGCAGACTGTTATGGTAACGACTCGGTGGTCGCGGTGGCGAAGCGTTATCCGAAGGAGTTTGTCTTCTTTGCGAATGAAGACCCTTCGCTGCCGGAGGCGATACCGACGATCGAGAAGTACTTAAAGGCAGGGGCGATCGGGATTGGCGAGCAGAAGTTCTTTGTCGACTGCGATTCGGATTATGTGACGCGGCTGGCCAGCCTCGCGGCTGAGTATCGGGTGCCGATCCTGCTCCATTTCCAGCACGGAAAGTACAACCAGAACTTTGCGCAATTCCACCGCGTGCTGGAGAAGTTTCCACGAGTCAACTTCATCGGGCATGCGCAGACGATGTGGGGCAACATCGACCGGAAGCACGAGCAGACGGTCCTCTATCCGAAGGGGAAGGTGACGGCGGGAGGATTGACCGACCGGTGGTTGAGCGATTATGCCAACTTCTTTGCCGATCTCTCGGCAGGGTCGGGCGCGAACGCCTTTGCGCGCGACGAGGAGCATGCGGTCGGCTTCCTGCTGCGCCATCAGGAGAAACTGATGTTTGGCAGCGATTGCCAGGACGTTGATGGCACGGATGATCGCTGCGTCGGGGTGAAGCAGTTGGCGATGCTGCGCCGGCTGGTGGTCGATGGCCGGGTGCGGCAGAAGATCCTCTATGATAATGCCCACCGGTTGCTGAAGATCTGAGCGGGTGTCACTTCAGCCAGCGATCGAGCGCCTGGTAGGCCTCTTCACGGGTCGGGGTTGGAAAGTCGTGACCAACGTCGGGGTAGCGGGCAATGAGGTGATCCGCCGCCCCAAAGAGGCGATCGTAGACGGGACGTGCCGCCGCGACGCAATCCTGAACGCCGGAGTTGTCGAAGTTGTCGTCGCCGCGCGGAGCACTGATGAAGAGGCCGCGTGGCGCGAGGGCGGTGAGCAGGGCCGGAAAGTCGAACGGCATGCGCGCCGGATCCTTCTGGTAGCGCGTTGCGACCAGTGGCATATAACGATAGCCATCCCAGCCAGTCAGATTCCCATTCTTATATTTTGGAAACGAAGTGAAGCCGCAACTGGTGACGATGGCGCGGAGGCGTTCGTCGAATGAGGCGGCGAAGAGGGCGTTGTGGCCGCCGAGGGAGTGACCGATGACACCGATGCGGCGGCGATCGACTTCCGGCAATGAGACGAGCAGATCGACGGCGCGGCGATGGTTGACGATCCCCTTCATCGTGCAGCTCTGGTAGCCGTGCTGGTAAGGATCGAAGCGGTTCTCGCCGAGGTATGGATAGTCGGGGACGATGCAGACGTAGCCACGTTCGGCCAGCTCGCGCGCGTAGTGGAGATTGGGGAGCCCGCCGAGGCCGACCGGTTCATCCTTGCCGATGCGGGTCGTCTGGTGGAGGCAGAGCATGGCCGGAGCGCGGCGGCGCAGCCCTTTCGGGATGAGCAGCCAGGCCGGGACCGGATCATTGGGTTCGCCAAGGTA
Source organism: uncultured Acidobacteriota bacterium (assembly GCA_903862855.1). Lineage (GTDB taxonomy): Bacteria > Acidobacteriota > Blastocatellia > RBC074 > RBC074 > CAIOZW01. The sequence continues at coordinate 4,746 of CAIOZW010000165.1, read as the reverse complement.
GGTGAGACGGAGGCGGGTATAGCGCGGAGTCTCACTCTGCTCGATCCTGGTGATGCCGAGCGGCGAGCGATCAGGAGGCGGCAGCGGCCCCATGAGCAGCTCCATTCCGGCGAGGGTGGCGCGACGCGCCCGCTCCCAGTCACTCCGGCTGCGGAGTGTCGGGATGTCGAGCACGGGGAGGATCGCGCTGGCGACCATCCCCTGCAGAAACTGGCGGCGGGTGTTATTGATCACGTCTATGGTGCCTCCGCTTTGAGCCGTGCATACTCGCGGCGCAGCACCGCGAGTCGTCTGGCATAGGCGCGATTTCTGATCAGATTACGCGTCTCCTCTGGATCGCGCTGCAGATCGAAGAGCTCTTCATATTTGAAATCGGGCCAGTAGATGTACTTGATATCACGCCGGACCAGGGCGGTCGATGCGGGGATGAAGTCGGTGTTGCGAAAGGTCGCGTGTTCGTAGAAGTACTGGGTTCGCCAGTCGCGCGGCGTTCGCCCAAGGTAGAGCGGAGCGAGATCCCTTCCCTGCATGCGCGGCGAGGGCGCGACCCCGGCAAAGCCAAGGATGGTCGGAGCCAGATCGACATTGAGTACCATCTCATCACGAACCAGCCCGGTTCGCCGCGCGCGTGGATCACGGATGATGAGGGGGACACGGATCGACTCTTCATACGGATACCACTTGTCGGCCAGGCCATGCTCACCGTGAAAGTAGCCATTGTCGGTGGTGAAGATGACGAGCGTCTCGCGATCGAGTCCGCTCGATTTCAGCTCGTCGAGAATCCGACCGGCCACCGCATCGACCTCCGTCGCAAGGCGGTAGTATGACTTCATATACTCCTGATACTTCTCCGGCGTATCGAAACGCCAGTGCCAGCGGTTGCGCCCTTCGTTCTTCTCGTTGGCGATGAAGGGGGGAAGCAGGCGAAAGAACTTGTCGCCAGCCGTGAGGGGGATGGGGATGGTCACATCCTTGTAAAGGCTGGCGCTCTCTGGCTGGTAGAGATACTGGCGCGGATTCTCATCCTCGGCGTGGGTCGCAAAGAAGGCGACCGTCAGGCTGAAGGGCTTGTCGGCCGGGCGCGTCCGGAGAAATTCGAGCGCATCGAGTTCGTTCTTCTTCGTGACGTGAATGGTCGAGCCATCGGGCTCCTTGATGAAGTGGCGCCCGGCATAGGAGCGTCCAAAATCGAACTGCTCGGCCGGGAAGCGGCCATTGTGCCACTTGCCGACGTGGCCCGTGTAGTAGCCATTGGCCCGCAGCAGCCCTGGCCACGTCTCCGCCCACGGTGTACGAAAGGCCTCGAAGGCCGGGTTGCCGTGGCGGGACATCCACTGTCCGGTCAGGAACGAGGCCCGACTGACTCCACAGATCGAAGTGGTGACGTAGGAGCGACGAAAGCGAACCCCATCAATCGCAAGATGGTCGAGATGCGGAGTCCGGACGACCGGGTGGCCGGCGATCCCAATGGTATCGTAGCGCCAGTCATCGGCGTAGAGGACAACGATGTTCCGGGCCGGCCTGGCGGTAACGGGTTGGTGGATGAAGGCGGTCAGGGTCAGCAGGAGACCGGGCAGTATCAGCCGGATGAGGATCGATCTCGACATGGGCTCTCTTCTCTTTCAGCAACAGAGTGGTGGCGGGCCAGAGGCAGCGGTGCTGCCAGTGGCCCACCTCGAATCAGCTCCGCGGAACGGGCTGGGTATCGCGACGCCTCTCGGCCGGAGTCTCGACCGGTTCGCGTTTGACCGCCTGGGTGAGGGATTCAAGAAACTGGATCGGGACGGGAAAGACGACGGTCGTGTTCTGCTCGACGCCGATCTCGGTGAGGGTCTGCAGATAGCGCAACTGGATCGCCACCGGCTCGGCAGCGATGGCACTGGCAGCACTGACCAGCTTCTCGGCGGCCTGGTACTCACCCTCGGCGTGGATGATCTTGGCGCGCTTCTCGCGCTCAGCCTCAGCCTGGCGGGACATGGCGCGGCGCATCTCCGGCGGCAGATCGACCGCCTTGATCTCGACGAGCGATACCTTGATTCCCCACTGGTCGGTGTGCTTGTCGAGGATCTCCTGCAAGCGCGCATTGAGCTTCTCGCGTTCTGCCAGAAGATCGTCGAGATCGGCCTCGCCGAGAACCGAACGGAGCGTCGTCTGCGCGAGCTGTGATGTGGCGTAAAGGTAGTTCTCGACCTCGACGACGGCAAGCCGCGGATCGAGGACCCGGAAGTAGACGACAGCATTGACCGAGACGGTCACATTGTCACGCGTGATGATGTCCTGCGGCGGGACGTCGAGGGTCACCGTCCGCAGACTGACGCGCTGCATCCGGTCGAACGGGCTCAAGACGAGGATCATCCCCGGCCCCTTCGCCCGCGGCAGCAGACGGCCAAGGCGGAAGATGACTCCGCGCTCGTACTCACTGACGATCTTGATCGAGCTGAGAAGATAGATTCCGACTATCCCCAGCAGCAGCAATGGCAAAGACAGAATTTCAGCCATGACCTTCTCCTTCGTTGGGCAGGTGTCGATCGACAATTGAACGGGGCGTAATGCCACGCAGTAGTCGATCCGGGTAGAGCGGCTCGACCTCGATGGTCAATCCATCAACACGGGTGACGCGAACGTCGACTCCGGCGGGGATGCGGAGGATCGAATGGGCTCGCCAGATCTCACCGTGAACAAAGACCCGTCCCGGTTCACCAAACGGAACCAGCTCTGTCTGCGTCCTTCCGGTCATTCCGATCATCCCCTGATCACCGGTGGTGATGCGGTGACTCTGGGTGCGCCGGAGCATCACCATTGCCACGTAGATGGCCAGCGACACCCCCAGCCCGAAAAGAAGCAGTTGCAACATTACCTCACGCCTTGTCCGGATCGGCTCACCATCGAGGCCGATCACTGTCGACATCTTATCCTATTTCCCCTCTGAAATTGGAGAGGCCGAACGACCGCCGTCACGAAGGGCAACCCGGAGGGCGAGCAGCCCGCCAAGGAAGAGCGCCGCCGCAACCAGCAGCAGTCCGCCATTGTATGACCCGGTTCGATCACGAATTGCCCCCATGACCGGTGGCAGGCCGACTCCGGCGATATTGGCAATGGCATTGATGAGGGCGATCGCGCTGGCGGCCGCGGCGCTACCAGCCAGATACTCGGTCGTCACCGACCAGAAGACCGGGGTCGCGGCCCAGTTGAGTCCGATCGTCAGAATCAGCAGGACATAGGTCAATGGCAGATTGCCGACGCGCAGGCTGATCGCGAGCAGGATCCCGGCGAGGAGCATGGGCACGGCAAGATGGAGACGGCGCTCGCGTGTCTGATCCGAGTGTTGACCATTGAGGTACATCAACAGCGAGGCAAAGATGAAGGGCAGCGCAGCAAAGAGGGTCACGACAAAATTGCTCGCGCTCGAAAGTCCCTTCAGAATCTGCGGCAAAAAGACGGTGATCCCGATCGTTCCAAAGGCCTGAAGCAGCCAGAAGAGGCCCAGTGCCCAGACGCGCGGGTCGGCAAAAGCGCGGTGCCAGCCGTGCGCGTGGCTGCCTGGCGCATTGGCCGACTCTGATTCGATCGTCGTCGCCAGCCATTCGCGCTGCTCAGAGTTGAGCCAGCGGGCCTCGCGCGGTGCATCGGGAAGATACCTGAGAACCACCAGCCCGAGCAGGATCGCCGGCAGCCCTTCGACAAAGTAGAGCCAGCGCCAGCCGCTGTAACCGGCGATCCCGTCCATCTTCAGCAGCGCCCCGGAGAGTGGGAGGCCGATCACCGAGGCCATGGTCGCGGCAATATAGAAAAAGGACATCGCCCGCGCGCGGCGCGTGGAGGGAAACCAGCGGCTCAGATAGTAGATGATGCCCGGGGTGAAGCCGGCCTCGGCTGCGCCGAGCAGAAGGCGCATGGTGTAGAGCTGCCCCGGAGTCTGGATGAAGGCCATGCCGCAGGCGACAATGCCCCACGAGACCATGATGCGCGAGATCCAGCGACGGGCTCCGACACGCGCCAGAATCACATTGCTTGGGACTTCGAAGATGATGTAGGTCAGGTAGAAGAGGCCTGCGCCAATGCCATACATCTGCGCCGTCAGCCCCAGGTCGGCATTCATCTGCAGGGCCGCAACCGAGATGTTCGATCGATCGATGTAGGCGATCAGATAGAGCAGCATGAGGAATGGGAGGAGGCGACGGGTGACGATGCTGATGGTCTGATTCTCGAATTGGTTCATGGTAATCAGGGGTAACCCGGGAGCTGGGACAGACGGTTGATGGTGAGGGATCGGGGCCCTGCCCCGATCCCTGATTTAGCGATGGATCAGCGACTGACCGTGCGGAAGGGCGATGCGGGCAGCCCCTCTTTATTGGTGAGAGTGGTCACCGGGTCGTCGGCCCAGCCATAGCGAGCCTGGGTCGGCTGAGCGATGGAGGGGCTGGTGACAACGATCGTGGTGCCATCGATGCGGGCCGATGCCGCAACGAACTTGCCGTCAGCTCCAGCAATCTCAAAGCCCTTCAACTCGCCGCCGCGAGCGACCAGCCCACCGCCGACGTGGTCAAAGTAGAGGCGCAGCGCAGCGCCTTCAAGCGTCTGCTGGCGGAAGATGGGCCCCGAATAGACCAGCTTCTCACCATAGGCGAGGGCGCGGGCCGGCAGAGCGAGCCGCAGACCGACATCCTGCTTGTTCTTTGGATGGATATCGCCCGATTCACCGATATCGATCGTCACGGCCATCCCGGTATTGCTGAGACGCAGCGT
>CAIOZW010000164.1 GCA_903862855.1 uncultured Acidobacteriota bacterium | reverse complement strand
TGAGAGTTTAAGCGATGAAACATTCGTTCTGCAACACAATGTTTCTGACCTTCTGGAGCCCAATCGTTCTGTCTGGTCATGAAAGATCTACCTGCCGCCACAAGTCTGTTCAGGAATGGGAGTGGCGTTTGCTCTTTGGTGATGGCTCGGCGATGATTACCATTGACAAGCAGACAAGTGAGAGGTGAAGAGAGGTGAAGGTTCTCTGTGTCGTTGGGGCGCGTCCGAACTTCGTGAAGATGGCGCCGATCATCCGCGAGATTGAAAGTCGCCCGGGAGAGATCGAGTCTCTCCTCGTGCACACCGGTCAGCATTATGACGAGCAGATGGCGGGAAGCTTCTTTCGCGATCTGAAGCTGCGCCCCCCGGAGATCGATCTCGGTATTGGATCGGGAAGCCATACCGAGCAGGTGGCACGGATCATGCTCGCATTCGAGCCGGTCATGCTGTCATTCCGACCCGACTGGCTGCTGGTGGTTGGAGATGTCAACTCGACTCTCGCCAGCACACTGGTGGCGGTGCGGCTGGGGATAAGAATTGCCCATGTCGAAGCCGGGCTGCGGAGCGGTGATCGTGGTATGCCGGAAGAGATCAACCGCGTCCTGACCGATCAAATGGCCGATCTGTTGCTGACCCCGAGCGAGGATGCTGACAACAATCTGCTCCGGGCGGGGATCGCTGCAGAGCGGATCGTCAGGGTTGGCAATGTCATGATCGACTCACTCTACACCCACCTGCCAGTGGCGGAGTCATCAACGATCAGGGAGAGGCTGAACCTCCAGCGTGGCAACTATGGGGTGCTGACTCTTCACCGTCCAGTCAACGTCGATGACCGCCACCAGCTGGAGGGACTGCTCCAGACGATGGGTGAGATCGCCAGTCGACTCTCCGTCGTCTTTCCGGTGCATCCACGAACCAGGGAGAGGATTGACCGGTGGGGATTGGTCATGCCGCCGGGATTGTGCTTGATCGATCCACAGCCCTACCCCGACTTCCTGCGACTCTGGAGCGGGGCCCGACTGGTCTGTACCGATTCCGGGGGGCTGCAGGAGGAGACTTCTGCGCTTGGAATCCCCTGTCTGACCTTGCGTGAGACGACTGAGAGGCCGGTGACGATCGAGCTGGGGACGAACCATCTTGTCGGCACCGGAAGATCGCGGATCATCGACACCGTCGACCAGATCCTGGCCGCACCGTGGAGACCACCTGATGTCTGGCCGCCAAACCCGGGTATCCCACTCTGGGATGGGCGTACGGCTGCCCGCATTGTTGACGCACTGCTCGAACATCATGTTTCTGAAAGGAGAGATTGACCATGAGCTACTGGCTGATGAAGTCTGAACCGGATGTCTTCTCGATCGATGACCTCAAAAAGGCCCCACGCAAGACGACCTGCTGGGATGGCGTACGCAACTATCAGGCGCGAAACTTCATGAAGAGCATGGAGATCGGTGATCAGGTCTTCTTCTATCACAGCAACGCCGAACCATCCTGCATTGTTGGAATTGCTGAAGTTGTTCGCAAGGCCTACCCTGATCACACGGCGCTCGATCCGCACGACAGCCACTTCGATCCGAAGGCGACGCCCGAGAAGCCGATCTGGGAGATGGTCGATGTCCGCTTTATCCGCAAGTTCGACCAGCCGCTTGCTCTCGAGGATCTGCGTCCGGTAGCCGGGCTCGCGAAGATGGAACTGCTTCGCCGCGGATCACGACTCTCGGTTCAGCCCGTGACCCCGGCGGAATGGAAGTTGGTTCTGAAGATGGCTGAAAAGGGTGGTAAAAAATGACAAATGACGGAGCGACACTGAAGAGGCGTGCGGCCCGGATCGTCAAGGGGCTCCGCCGTCTCTATCCGGATGCTGAATGTGCACTCAACCACACCAGTCCTCTCGAGCTGATGGTCGCGACAATTCTCTCGGCCCAGTGCACCGATGAGCGAGTCAACATTGTGACGGCGACCCTCTTCCGGAAATATCGCCGGCCGGCCGACTATCTGAGTGTTCCGGTGACCGAGCTTGAGCGCGATATTCAGTCGATCAACTTCTTTCGCAACAAGGCAAAATCTATCCAGGGAGCCTGTCGCTGTCTGATCGACAATCATGGTGGCGAAGTTCCACAGTCACTCGATGAGCTGGTCGAACTGCCAGGAGTGGGGAGGAAGACGGCCAATGTCATTCTTGGGACAGCCTTCGGGATTCCCTCGGGAATAGTCGTCGATACCCACGTCTCCCGCCTCTCCCAGCGGCTCGGATTGACCTCTTGCAAGACGCCCGAGAAGATCGAGGCCGATCTGCTGGAGATCATTCCACGTCGTGACTGGATCAGCTTCTCCCACCTGTTGATTCTCCACGGGCGGCAGATCTGCAAGGCCCGTCGCGCCGATTGCTCAGGTTGTCAGGTCGCCCACGACTGCGAAAAGGTTGGTCTCGAGACCTGACTCTGGGGCCGGCTTTCTCAGGCCTCACCATACTGCCGGGCCCGCTCAACGATCTGCCGGTGCAGGGTAGGGTTGGCCGCGAGCCCCTCTCCTGTTGCAAAGTCGAGATCACCCCGCAGTGAGGAGAAGACGCCACCCGCCCCGGCGAGAATCGGGGCCATTGGCGCGACATCGTAGTACTGAAGATTCTTCGGTTCGATCATCAGATCGGCCAGACCGGTCGCCACCAGAAAGTATCCGTAACAGTCCCCGAATCCCCGCACGAGGCGAACCTCACGGGCCAGGTCGATCACCAGTCGGTGGGCCGGATGTGGAAGGAGATCGCGCGGATCGGTAATGATCATCGTCGCCTCGGCGAGTTCCGATCTTGTCGAGACGGCACAACGCTTCCCGTTCAGAAACGTCCCGGTCTCTGCCGAGCCGATCAGGAGCTGATCGCGAATGGCAAAATAGATCGAACCAAGCACTGGTACTCCGTCACGCTCGAGTGCAATCAGGGTTCCGAAGAGCGGGGTCTTCAGGATAAAGGATTTGGTTCCATCGATCGGATCGATGATCCAGCGCCACGATCCACCTTGCCCTGACTCACCATACTCCTCGCCAAAGATCGAATGGCCGGGAAACCGCTCTCCGATCCTCTCCCGCAGGTATATCTCAACCTCGCGATCCGCCCGCGTGACCGGCGTGTCGTCACTCTTCTGCTCAACCTCCAGCTCCATCTCGAAATAGTTGCGGATAATCTCACCAGCACCGCGCTGCAGCTCACCCATGATCTCGAAATATGTGCTAATTTCACTCTTGCTCATTACTTATCTCCATATGATCCTGTCAGGGTGATCCAGTCAGGCGATCTGGCCAGAGGATCACCGGGTAAGTTTGCCTGAGTGGGTCAAAATAGAAAAGGGGGTTCCTGGATTGGAATACGCTGCCGGCCTGACGGTCAAACGTTCACCCATCGACGGCAGAGGGTGCTATGCGACAAGCCGTTTTTTGAAAGGGCGAAAGATCGCCGAGTATGCCGGCGAGCGTATCTCGCGCCGTGAGATTGCCCGGCGGTTGCGCGGCCGGCGTCGCATTCATATCTGTGGGATCGACTCATACTGGGCAATCGATGGCCAGGTACACGGTAATGGAACTCAGTTCATCAACCACTCCTGTCAGCCCAACTGCCGGATCCGTATCGTTCGTGGCCATATTCTCTTCTTTGCTCTTCGCGACATCGAGCCTGGCGAGGAGATTCTTCTCGATTATGAGAGCTCTTACCATTCAAATCGAAAGGCCTGCCAGTGCGGGGCCCCGGCCTGCCGGGGGCGCATCAACCGGTGATGTTCAGTCCCCGGAGAGCTTCCACCCAGGAAAGGGGAGGGCGGTCAGCCTCGACCGCCCTCCCCTTTCTTGTTGGACAGGTTCACCTGCGGAAGATTCGACCCGGTCAGGGTTGCCGAACCGGCACGTTGAAATTGATGAAACAGGTGATCGGATTCTTGTCACTCTCAAAGAGTGACGCCGGGAATTCCCATTGCCTCGCTGCGGCAATCGCCTCCTCATTGGCCTCGGGCAGTGTCGAGTAGGCGACATTGGCCCGGAACACCTTCCCATCTGCACCAACATCGACCTTGACCCGCACCAACCCCTTCAAGCCTGACTTCAGCTTCTCTTCAGAGAGCGTCAGCTGAACCTTCCGGCTCGCCTCCTCCTGCAGCTTCAGTGACTGGCGTTCGTCGTAGTATCGGGGTGGCGTGGTCGTCTGATCGAGGTCGACCGAGATTCCGACAATCAGGTAGTAGCTCTTGTTTGTAAAACTATCGACCTTCTCATTTGGGCGGAGAAAACGAACATAGTCGTCGGAATTGAGTCGAACCTGTCCAAGCAGGTAGAAGTAGGTCATGCCATGTTGAACTTCCAGTGGCGTGATCGAGTAGGTGATCGGTTTGATTGCCTGATCATTTCCAAACTGGAGATTGAGGATCGAGACGAGACTGGTGCCAGGGGTTACTCCGTCCCCCGGGCTCTGTGCCGCGTTGAGTTCAAGGATCATCGCCCGGCCGTCATTCTGACGGGAGAGCTGAACCACGGTTGGCTTGGCCGTCCGGAAGGCTTTTCGTGACTCCTGCTTGAGTACCGAGATCTTCACTCCGGGATAGGTCTTGCTGAAGGCCCTCATCCATCGATCGTGATCCTGCAGACTGGTCGATTTCATCCGAAAGACCTGGTCGGTCAGATCCTGATTCGTCGTCGCATCCATCTCAACCTGAAAAATGTTGATGTTCAGGAAGACCGGACGCGAACCAAAGTCGGTGACCTCTTTTGGCTCCGGCTCTGGCTCTGGAGCCTTTTCCGGCATCGGCTGTTGTCTCTGACCGGTCGGTGCAGAGGGCCTCTGGCTGAAGACAGGGAGGCAGATCAGCGTCACCATGAAGAGAATCAGAAGCCCACGGTGGGCTAGGGTCGCCAATTTCCAGCACTTGCACTGGACATCCCGATTCTCAGATACGATACGGGTTGGGATATCGGGAGATGTCATTGATCGCAACATTAAGGAGATTCCTCCGGAATACTCGATTATCACTGTCCGATACTGAGGTCCCACCAGCCATTCCTCAGTTCATTGACGCGCGGTTGATGACTGACGCTGAAGAGATTGAGCAGCTTGGCGGACCCGCTCTGCGGAGAGGCCATCGGCGTCTCCGCCCTCTTCTTTGAGCTCTATTTACTGGCAAAGGTTGGACGTGCTGCCGCCACCTCACGACTCAACTGGTCGAGCTGGCCGACAACTGGAGCCGTCTGCTGCAGTATCTCACGGGTCGCCTCGATCGAGGTGAGCAGAGAGTCGAACTCCATCGAGAGGTGGTTCTCAGGCATCGGCATGGTCGCAACCTGATCATTGATCAGATAGAAGAAGTTCTCGATCATCTGCAACTGCGCCTCGATCCGCTTGACGCTTCGTTCAATCTCGCCGAAAGTCTGGAGGCGGCGCTGCAGTATTTCCACATTCTTCTCGTGCAGCACCCGGGTCGCCTCCTCAGCGGTCAGGATACTCCGTTCTGCCTGACGAAGCTGGTTCTCGATCGCCTGCCGATCGATCAACCGCAGGTGGTTACGCCGTCGTCGATACTCATCGAGGAGATCGACATATGCCTCCCAGGCCGTCTCCAGTTCCTGCATGGGAAGGGAATCGTCTGAAAGTCTGGCCACTCTGCGGTAGGAGCTGGCGATCTGACCTTTCATCCAGCTCAGGTACTCGACAGCTTCACGCTCGCGCGGGTCGAAACCCTTGATCAGTTCGAGCCGTTGCTGCCGACGATGGCCATCACCGAGTCGGTTGGCGCGGCGGTCGACCCGCCGCCGGTAGCCGACCAGATTGGGAACCGTCACCAGGTAGAGCCCCTCAACCACCGCCGTCACTCCAAGCAGGAATGCCGGCTCGACCGGGCCAGCCATAGCGGACGCGATCGTTGCCATCCCGGCCAGAAGAAGCCCGCCAAGGTTCAACGGCTCCTTCAATGCTGCTCTGACATAAGAGACCTGCTCAAGCATAGGATCTGAATCTGGGCAAGGATTTCTCTGCCGGATCTACTCGGTCAGCCGGCGCTGTGTCTGGGGATCGATCTCGACCGACTCGAGCCGACGCCGCTCACTCTGTGAATCGTGGATCGTCGAATCGACGGCAGAGCTGGGGAATGCCCCACTGGTCCCCCCCGGCAGCATCCCGAGCTGCTGCTTGTAGGCCAGAAGCTTGTCCTCCGCCTCGATACGCGCCAGATCCTTCTCGATACCCTGCATCCGCGTGTCGAGACTGCTCGAGGCCAGCTCAGCCTTTGCCTCTGCCGCTGCCGCCCGGTTGGCAATCTTCTCGCGCATGTCGTCGAATGTCTGGGAGTCATCTCCCATCTGGAACGAGGACATGGTCTGGGCCAGCCGCTCCTGCATCTGCGCCTGACGACTGGCGGCAATCAGTTGCATCGCCTCGCCGGTCTTGCGACGTACCTGCACCATGTAGTTGTCGAGGAATTCACGCGCCTTGGCCGAGGAGACCTTGGCCTGCTGATGGTTCTGCCTGGCTGTCTCGAGGGCCCGTTGGGCTGTCTGCATCTCTCCGATGAGGGCGGTCGCAATGTCGTCGTGACCCGTGCGTATCGCTGCCTTTATCTTGTTGTCAAGATCGACCAGTTTCGACTGATTGGTCTCGATCTCACGCGCGAGGCGCTTCTCAGTTGCCATGACCTGGGCGACATTGTCACGCATCTTCGGCACCTGATCATTCATATCACGGATGAGCTGCTGGAGGATCAATTCCGGATCCTCAGCGCTGTCGATGATCCCGCCAAAGATCGATCGAAATAACCTCTTCAGTCGAACCCACATGCTGCCCCTCCTGATGTTAAAGAAACAGCCGTCTCACGAAACAGCCGTCCTGTGAAAAAGAGTCAAAACATTGAGAAAACAGTCAGCCTGATCTGAAATCAATCAGACGCGAATTGCAGCTCCCAATAGAGCCTGACCTGAGATCGGGTCTGCCTGGCAATAGCGACCGAAAGCACGCCTCTGGTGATACGATCAGTTGGCAGAATGGTTCTCAATATTTGAACCATCCGCAAGTTTAGCAGGACAAAAGTAGATAAGTCTACTCTGATCATAACCCGCCATCAAAACTGGTCCCGGTCCTTTCGCCAGCCCTCGCCGCCGGGGTGGTTCGGTCTCACTTTCAAACCAGGCTATCACCATCGTTCAAGGATGATCGTCTCGACTGCCTTCTCTTTCAGCAGGTTGATGCACGATCCCATAACCGATAAAAAGCCGGAAGCGAAGAGATACGGCATCTCCGCTTCCGGCTGTCTGTTCGATCTTGTCAGGACAGGATCGAGCGAGGATTAGAAATTGATCCGCGCCACGAACTGGATCATTCGTCCACCTGGATCGTTGGTGGTCGAGAGGTCACGATAGGCCTGAGTCACCTGACCGAAGGTCTGGGTTCCAAAACCACCAACCACGTTCACGTCGTTGGCCGGGTTGCCAACGATGAAGTTGATGTGGTTGAAGGCGTTCAGGAACTCTGCCCGGAATTCGAAGTTGACCGTCTCGGTAATCTTCGTCTTCTTGACGATGCTCAGATCATAACGATCGAACCGCGGTCCATAGAGAACCAGGTTGTTGGTTCCGCACTGGCCGACGAACTCTTCGAGGCAGGTTGCATTGCTCGCCGGGGCCAGGTACCGTCCGGTCGGAGCACCGAGAGCGCTGAATCCGGTCGCACTGGTCGCACTGACGTTGAAGGCGCGAATCGTATTGTCAATGATCTCCTGCGGCAGGAAGTAGGCGATCTTTGCCGAGTCGTTGAAACGCATCCGCACCTGCTTTTGAAGCTCGTTGCGGGTCATTCCAACCAGTTTGACGTTTCCAAAATTGAATGGCGTGCCGCTCTGGACACGGGCGGCGCCGTGGAAGGCCCATCCGCCGATGATCCGGTCGGCCACTCCTCCGACATTGCCTGCCAGCCACTGCCCCTTGCCGATCGGCAGCTCATAGATCCAGTTGACCTTGAAGGTATGCTCGATGTTGAAGGGGGAGACGGTTTTGCTGAGCCGCATATTCCGCAGCGTCGACGGCTGACCGGAGACGACGGAACTGCTTGAGAAGGCGTTGGTAAAGGCCCGTGCAAACACATAGTTGCCCTGCACCAGCAGACCCTTCGAGAGACGTCGCCGCAACTCGAGCTGCACTGAATCATAGGACTGTCGGCCATTGTTCTCGATCGTCCACGCGCCACCCAGCTTGCCCGGATTGACGATAAAGAAGTTGGCCGGGAGTCCGGCAGTGACTCCGTTGCTGCGGAAGGTTGCGTTGTTGATAAAGTTGCTCGAGAAGGTTCCTGGCGACGGACCATTGACGGCCAGCGCATTGACAAACGTCGCGTTGGCAAAGAGCGCGTTGGCATAGTTGGTTGCCGTGCCGGCAGCCGCTGCGCCCTGACCGGTCATAAAGGCCAGCATGAGCGGGAGTGGCGAGGTCCCGGTGTTCGGGCCGGCGTAGCGGAAGTTGGCTCCACGTCCGGCGGCAATGTTGGCGAGCAGGTTGGCCTGAGCGGCGCCAAACTCCTTCATGAAACCATTCTCGGTGAAGTTGACCTCATTCAGGTTGAACTGCTGCCACTGCTTGACGGCGCGATTCGCAACGTAGCGGGCCTCGATGACCGTGTCACGATTGATCTCGCGCTGCATCCCGATGCTCCAGGACTGCACATATCCCAGTCGCAGATTCGGATTGATGGCATTGGCCGAGTTGGTGACGAGAAACTGGTTCGGAAAAGACGGGGCACTCTGGAAGGCCGGTGCGCCAAGCCTTGCCTGATCACGGAAGAGCAGGGGAAGGTTCGAGCCAACCGGAGTAGGAACCAGATTGTTGAGGGTCAGATTCCGGCTTGCATCGATGGTGATGCCGGGATTTGCACCGTAGATGCTGGTGAAGACGTTCAGCCCCTCACGATTGTAGGCGACCGAGTATCCACCTCGCACAACCGTCTGCCCGGACTCACCGACCAACTTGCGGAGAAGTCCGTTCTTGACATCCGGCGACCAGGCGAACCCGAAGCTTGGGGCGATATTGTTGAAGTCGGTCTTGAAGGTGCTCTGCCCGACACCAAGCGAGGTGTAACTGGTTGGGGTGCCGGTCAGCGTCCCGGGTTTGAAGAGGTTCCCGACGCCGGACACACCAAAGAGCTGGTCCCAGGAGGTCTGTGCATAGAGATCGTTGAGCGGAGTGAATGGTCGCTGCACCTCCCAGCGTGCGCCAAGATTGATGGTCAGGTTGCTCTTGACACGCCAGGTGTCCGAACCGTAGAACCCGAACTCGCGCTGACGTCCACGCTGGACGTTCTCTCCGAGATAGGTGTACTGCTTCGTCTTCTCACTCAGAACTGACGAGGCGCTGATGGCCGTCACCCGTCCAGTCAGAACGGCATACATTGCCTGGGCACGAGTGATATCGGCCGCAGCGGCTCCGGGGAAGTTGGCAGCCGTGAACATGCCGATCGCCGGATCATTTGCGTCCAGTCCGAGGGTGATACCTGGAACCTGCGCCTGGCTCCAGCTCCAGAAGTTGATCTGGGTGAAGGTGCCGCCGAAATTGAGCGAGTGTGCGCCACGGGTCAAGCTCAGGTTGTCGCTGAACTGCCAGACTGGCGCGTTGCGACGACTTGGCGTCGTCGACACGGTTGCCGAGGAGATGCCGGCAGCCCCGATACCGATATTGAAGCCTGCCTGGTTGGCCAGACTTCCGGTAAACTGACCTCGATTGACGTTCGGGAAGAAGAGGACCGTTCCCCCGGTCAGGCCAAACCGGGCCTCATTGACGATCGTGTTGGTGATCGTCGAGCGGAGTGCCATCGAGTTCGAGAAACGGTTCGATCCCTGGAATCCCTGGTTGGGGAAGCTCGGAAAGGCCGGATCGGTTCCATTGAGGAAGTCGACCACTCCATCAAACTTCTGGTAGTTCCAGATATTCTCCAGTTTATGTTTGCTGGTCAGGTTGAAGTCGAGACGGACGGTGGGGAAGAATCGTGACTGACCACCCCTGTTCTGGAAACTGAAAAGCTCCAGATTTGGATCGGTCAGTGGAGTTACGCCACCCTGCGAGGTCGTGGTGCGAATGTCCTGCAGCAGTTTGCCGATTACCGGATCGGGGGTTGAGGTCTGGCTGTTGGCCGCGGCGAGCTGGTAGAGGTTGACGCTCTGGACTCCACCAGTCGTATTGTAACGGAAGATCCCCTGACGGGCCTGCTCGCTGAGGATCGTTCTCTGACGCGAGGCCGCCTCCGGAATGCGAAACTCCTCGTAGTTGACGAAGAAGAATGCCTTGTCGTGCCCATCAAATATCTTTGGAATCCAGATCGGTCCGCCGAGCCGGAATCCATACTGATTGATCAGTACGCGATCACGTGGGGCCGTGTTTGTGCGAGGATCAGGGCGCAGGTCACGATTATTGAACCAGTAGTTCGCGTTGAGCGCCGGGTTGCGGTGATACTCATAAACGCTGCCGTGAAACTGGTTGGTGCCAGCGCGGGTGACAAACTTGATCTGCACTGCGCCTTCGCCG